>URFJ01000009.1 GCA_900547135.1 uncultured Eubacteriales bacterium
AATCAAGTCGCGCGTAATCACCGTTGCCCAGGAATCAAAGCCCGATGTGCTGATAGTAGAAATAGGAGGAACAGTTGGTGATATAGAGAGCCAGCCGTTTCTCGAGGCCATACGCCAGCTGAAATGGAGCGCGGGGCCAAACAACTGTGCGTTTATACACGTAACACTTGTCCCATATATTTCTGCCGCTGGAGAACTTAAATCAAAACCGACACAGCACTCAGTAAAGGAGCTACTGAGCATAGGCATTCAGCCCGATATAATAGTGTGCCGCAGCGACAGAAGGATAGGCAAGGATGTGCGCGCAAAGATAGCGCTATTTTGTAACATATCTCCCGACTGTGTGGTTGAAAACCTTAACGCTGATTCATTATACGCCGTCCCGCTTATGCTTGAAAAGGAGGGGCTTTGCAGGGCGGTTACCAAGGTGCTCGACATGGAGGAGAGGGCGCCTGACCTTACGGAGTGGGAGACCATGGTGGAACGTGAGCTCACACCAAAGCACAGGTGCACAATAGCCATAGTAGGCAAATATATAGAGCTGCACGATGCGTATCTCAGTATTGCGGAGGCGCTTAATCATGCGGGCACGGCCAACTGTGCCAGAGTGGAAATAGCATGGATTGACGCGGAAAGCGTAAGGGACTCCAATGCGGATGAACTCTTTAGGGGATGCGATGGAATATTGGTTCCTGGAGGATTCGGAGAAAGGGGACTGGAAGGAAAAATTGCCGCTGCAAAGTATGCAAGGAAAAATAATGTGCCGTTTTTGGGGATATGCCTCGGGATGCAAATGGCTGTAATAGAATTTGCAAGAAACGTGCTTGGATATAAAGACGCTTCATCAACTGAGGTAAACCCAAACACGCAGCATCCGATCATAGACCTTATGCCGGATCAGATACATAATCTGGACAACCTTGGGGGAACACTCCGGCTTGGCGGGTATTCCTGCCTGCTAAAGGAAGGATCAATAGCTAAAGCCGCATATGGAAAGCAAGAGATACGCGAACGCCACCGCCACAGGTATGAGTTCAACAACGACTATATTTACGCTATAGAGGAAGCGGGTATGAGTGTAACGGGCGTCAACGAAGAAAGGAATCTTGTTGAGATAGTTGAGCTTAGCGGACACCCGTGGTTTGTAGGGGTTCAGTTCCACCCCGAATTCACATCCAGGCCTGATACCCCTCATCCATTGTTTACAAGCTATGTAAAGGCGGCTATTGGTTTCCGGAATGAAGAACAGGAGGATAATTGAACATGCCAGGTTATGATTTGATTGTTCTGGGCGGGGGACCTGCGGGTTACCTTGCGAGCGAGCGTGCGGGACACGCGGGTCTCAAGGTCATATGTATAGAAAAGCAGAGCGTTGGGGGAGTATGCCTTAACGAAGGATGCATACCTACAAAAACTTTGCTATACAGCGCCAAGCTCTACGACGGCGCGGTGCATGGAGAAAAATACGGCGTTTGTGTCAAGGATGCTGATTTTGATCATAAAGCGGTGTTGAACCGCAAGAAAAAGGTGGTCAAGCTTTTAACCGGGGGAATAAAGAGCACGCTTAAGGCAAATGGGGTAGAGCTCATATCCGGAACAGGAGTTATATGCGGCCGTGAAAGCGGCGAATCCCCGTTTATAGTTAGCGTTGGCAGCGATATATATGAAGGAGCCCGCCTGCTGATAGCGACAGGTTCATCGCCCGCTGTGCCGCCTATAAAGGGGCTAAAGGAAGGCCTGGAAAAGGGCTTTGTTTTGACAAACCGCGAAATTTTGGAGTTGACGCAAGTGCCGGAAAGCCTGGTTGTGATCGGCGGAGGCGTGATAGGTCTTGAAATGGCCTCGTATTTTAATTCGGTCGGGTCTAAAGTAACGGTAATAGAGATGCTTGACCATATAGCGGGTGAGAATGACGAGGAATTAACCGCGATATTACAAAAAAACTATGAGCGAAAGGGAATTGTGTTCAAGCTTAACGCAAAGGTCGTAGTAGTTGGAGACGGTTTTGTAGAGTATGAAACCGATGATGGGGTGCAACGCGTGGATGCCGGCAAAGTACTATTGTCAATAGGCAGGCGAGCTAATACGCAGGGCATAGGCCTTGATTCGATAGGAATTAAAACCGAGCGTGGCTGTATAATAACCGATGAGCATATGAGAACAAACGTAAAAAACGCATATGCGGCGGGTGATGTAAACGGACGCTCGATGTTAGCCCATACGGCATACCGTGAGGCTGAAGTAGCCGTAAACGATATGCTGGGCGTGGAAGACGCGATGAAATATAATACTATACCTTCCGTTATATATACAAACCCTGAGCTTGGCAGCGTTGGTGAAACCGAGGCTTCGGCAGGCAAGAAGGGCATTGCTGTTAAGGCTGTAAAGATCCCCATGAGGTATTCGGGACGTTATTTGGCAGAAAATGAGGGGGGTGACGGGAGCTTCAAGCTCATAGTTGACGCTGAAAGCGGCAAAATAATAGGGGCGCATGCGTTGTGTAACTATGCGTCGGAATTTATCGTGGCGGCAGGGATTATCATTGAATGCGGCATGACCGTTGACCAGGCTAAAAGGTTGATCTTCCCTCATCAGACAGTTAGCGAAATAATAAGGGAAGCTGTATTTCAATGTTGATATCCCAGGCGGAGGCCTACATGCGCATTGCGCTGGAGCAGGGCCAAAAGGCTTTTGATCTAGGGGAGGTTCCTGTCGGAGCTGTAATAATAAAGGACAACAAGGTCATATCCTTTTCACATAACCTTGTTGAGACTAAAAAGGACCCGACAGCGCATGCGGAGCTGCTGGCCATAAGGGAGGCGGCACAGAGGCTTGGCGACTGGCGGCTGCATGGATGTGATATATATGTAACGCTTGAGCCATGTGCAATGTGTGTGGGGGCATGCATTGGCTCAAGGCTTGATAGCATTATATTCGGAGCGTACGATAAAGTGTCGGGTTGCTGCGCTTCAGTGGCAGACTTGGCAGACGGCTGGCTATCGCACTCGCCCAAGGTGGTCGGCGGAGTATTGGAGGGCGAATGCAGCGCTATTATGACAAAGTTTTTTAAAGAAAGACGCGATAAAGGCGTATAAGGATTAGAGATGGGCGAGTTTAAGCTGAAAAACCCGAGGTTTATTACAAGCGTGGGGCATGGAGGAGACAGCTATCCTGCACCTGCAATGGCGGAAATCGCGATGGTGGGCAGGTCAAACGTAGGCAAATCAAGCCTGATAAATTCGCTGTGCAATAATTTCAGGCTAGCACGTACGTCCCAGCACCCAGGCAAAACAAGGCTCATTAACTTCTTTAGCGTGAACAACGATTTTTACCTTGTTGACTTGCCGGGATATGGATTTGCCAAAGCCCCAAAAACGGAAAAAGCGCAATGGGGCCGCCTGATAGAAAGCTATCTCTCATCAGGGAGGGTTACACATATATTTTTATTGTTAGATATCCGCCACGAGCCAACCGCAGAGGACAGGCAAATGCTTCAGTGGATTCTATACTATGGTATTGCGTTTACGATAGTTGCCACCAAGGCCGACAAAATTGCTGTGTCAAAAAGGCAGCAAGCGGCCAATAAGGTTGCAAAACTGGCTGGAGCGCCGCCGTATGCCATTGCCTACTCGGCCGAATCGGGGCAGGGACGGCCGGAACTGCTGACAAGAATTGAAGATGTTTTTTCCGACGCTAATAGGGACAGCGATCTTGGTAAAGCAAATACTGATTATCCTATTATGGAATGAATATATAATGAATAGGTTAAATAAAACGTTTAAGGAGGTGTTTTCATGGGATACAGGAAATGCCCTAGATGTGAACTAAACTATATTCGAGAGGGTGAAAAGCTGTGTGGTGTGTGTAAAAACGCCGTTTTGACATCATGCGAACACGATGAGGACGACGACCTTGTAGTAATATGTTCCGAATGCGGAGAGAACAGGGCTATGCCCGGCTCAATGCTTTGCGCCAAATGCATGAGAAATCTTAGGGAACCGGTTTTAAAGGGCATTGACGGTACAATTCTCTTTAAGGATATATGTATCGGTGAAATGGAAAAGCTGGAGATGCCGGTTGACGACAGTATACCGGAAAGTGAACTCATTGAAATCGACAGCGAGCTAAGCTCGTCCGAGGATTAGGAACAGTAAGCTTTGGTATGGAGGGGTAATGCACGTATTCGCTATAGGAGACATTCACCTACCTGGAGGGATGGACAAGCCAATGGATGTGTTTGGTTCCCATTGGGCTGGGCATTTTGAAAGAATGAGCCGATACTGGAGAGATAGTATACAAGAGGAGGATATTGTTCTCATACCTGGTGATATAAGCTGGGCTATGCAGCTAAGAGAGGCCATAGAGGATATTGTTGCTCTATCCGAGCTGCCAGGGAGGAAGATCCTTTTGCGCGGCAACCATGATTATTGGTGGAGGTCAATTTCAAGACTTAGGGCTGTATTGCCAGACAGTGTCTATGCTATACAAAATGATTCACTCGAAATTGGCGGATTTTGCATAGCTGGTTCAAGGGGATGGACCTGTCCTGGTTCACAGGGCTTTACCGATAAGGATAAAAGGATATATGAGCGTGAACTGCAGAGGCTTAGGCTATCCCTATCGACATTACCGGATCGAAAAAAGGCGATATGCATGATGCATTTCCCACCGTGTTGTGATAAAAATGTTAAAACGGGCTTTACCGAACTGTTCGACGAGTTTGAGATAGAAAATGTGGTATACGCTCATCTACACGGGATCGCTCATAAAGGAGCGTTTGAGGGTCGCATTAAAGGCACCACGTATACGCTTTGCTCCTCCGACCATTTGAACTTCAGACCAAAAATGATATTATAACGCCGTATAGAATGCGTATTTTGGGTATATAAGGGAAATTTATAATGTTAATATTAACGGTAAGAAATTTAAAAAAAGCATTTGTAGATAGGATTTTGTTTGAAAATCTAAACTTTGATATAGACTCAAAGGATAGGGTTGGGCTTGTAGGCGTAAATGGATGCGGCAAAACAACCCTGATGAATATGCTGATTGGCCTGGATACGCCCGATGAAGGGAATGTACATTATTCAAAGGGGATTGCCGTTGGCACAATGCAGCAGCACATCGAAAGCGGCGACTTGACCCTGCTGGACAGCATTATGAAGGTTTTTTCCCATCTTGAGGATATGGAAAGAGAGCTTGAAAGCATAGCCCGAAGGCTCAGCCTGGGCGAGGGCAACGTTGACTCGCTTATAAACCGGCAGCATATTCTACAGGAGCGGTTTGAAATGGAGGGCGGCCTTACATTCCGCAGCAGGGCTAGAGCGGCGGCTCTTGGCCTGGGGTTTACTGACAGCGATCTCAAGAGGCAGCTAAAGACATTTAGCGGAGGGCAGCGCAATAAGGCTCAGCTTGCCCGGGTACTGTTATCCGGCGCCGACCTCCTTATGCTGGACGAACCTACAAACCATCTTGACGTTGAGAGCATTGAATGGCTTGAAGAGTACTTAAAATCATACCCGGGGGCGTTTATTATAATATCTCATGACCGTTATCTGCTTGATAAGGTTACAAACAGGACGTTAGAGCTTAAACTAGGAACGCTGTATTCCAGCCAAGGCAATTACACGGGACATATGGAGCGCAGGGGCACTGAGCGCGAGATCCAGCTCAGGCATTATCAAAATACGCAAAGGGAGATCAGGCGGATTTATGGCATAGTGGAGCAGCAAAGGAGATGGGGACAGGAACGCAACTTTGTCACTGCTGAATCAAAACTAAAGCAGATTGAGCGCCTCAAAAGCACCCTTGTAGAGCCTGAAAGGGATCCGCAGTCCATTAAGTTCGGCTTTACGGCCAAAGAGATCAGCGGAAACGATGTCCTTATTGCGGAAGATCTATCAAAGCAATACGATGGAAAGAAAATATTTGATAATATAAACCTGCATATAACGAAGGGGGAGAGAGTATTCCTAATTGGTGCGAACGGATGCGGAAAGACCACGCTTTTAAGGATACTGGCAAGACAAGAACGCAGCGATTCAGGCATTTTCAACTATGGAGCGCATGTAAGTGTGGGCTATTATGATCAGACGCTAGGTCAGCTTTCTGCTGAAAAAAGCGTTTTAAACGAGGTATGGGATGATCACTATACAAAAATGACGTACTACCAGGTAAGAAACGCGCTCGCCACCTTCCTGTTTAGAGGTGATGACATTGAAAAGGTAGTTGCCAATCTGTCAGGAGGTGAAAAGGCACGGGTACAGCTGCTGAAATTAATTCTCTCTCAGGCAAACTTTCTGCTTTTGGACGAGCCGACAAACCACCTTGACATAGCATCCAGGGAGGCCCTTGAAAACGCATTAATGGAATATGGGGGAACCATGATCATCGTTACCCACGATAGATATCTTGTCAATAAGCTTGCGGACAGAGTATTATACATGGACGAAGAGGGAATTACCGAGTATATTGGGGGGTATGACGATTTTGTTGAGGCAAAGCCGTATAGACAGAAAAAAAACAGGTCAATAGGGTCGTCGGGTAAGACAAAGCAAAATGATTATAAACGCCAAAAGGAGCTTCAAAGCGCTATAAACCGAACTAAGGGCGAGATAAGGCGAATAGAGGAACGTATAATGAATGCAGAGGCAGAGCAGTACACTATAGCTACTGAAATGGTTAAGCCCGACGTAGCCTCAAATTACAAAAAGGCTGAGGAGCTTGATGTAAGGGCGAGGGAGATAGCTAAGAGGGTTGAGCTTCTGTATCTGGATTGGGAGAGAAAAAATTCAGAACTAGATGCGTTTATTGATGAATTTCATTGACAAATGTTCATTAGTGGCCGTATAATCTACTGGATTGTATAAAAGGAGATATATGTTATGACAGTTACAAATGTACCAACGCATTTGAAGCATAAACCTGTAGTTATAATTGATAATTATGGAGATGTCGACGGAAGATGGGCATGTGATACGGACGCTAGAGGGATTTCCCTAGGATTGGCGCAGTGGAATGAGCGCGGCAGGATAGACGCCTCGTTAAAGGTATGGCGCAACTCGGGAGACAGATGGTCAAGGCTTAGCGAAGAACTGCCAATTCACCGTGTAATTGATTTGTGTATACTGTATTGCTCTGCAAAGCAGTATTTCGACCACCCGCGCCATTTCCCAATGTATTATGACAAAAAGAACCCTTTGGTTGAACGCATTGGAATGCAAGGCGAGGATATGAACGTAAGCATATGTACGTCTAACGAAAACATTGATGAGGACGTTGAGTTATTGCTTAATTCGATAGGAAGGGACGAAGGCATGATATCAGAACGGCTCCGTATACTTGGAGCCAAGTTAAAGGAGCTGGGTTATGTAGAATAAACCGCAGTAAAATATGAGTTTCGGAGGGGCGTCATATCGTAAAGACGTTACGACACCCCTTTTATTGTTGAATTACGTTACAGCAAATACATAATGGTAACCGTTATAAAGCCTGTTGTCATAACTAAGATTATTGAGCCTATAGCGCCAGAAATATTCTTAGCCTTGAAATTATGTATTGTGTATGCGATTCCATAGATAACGCTAAGTAGCGAATAAATAATTAATAAAGTCATACTCTACTCCAAATGCGTTGAACTAAAGCTGTCCTCAAATTGTATTGTAACATTAAAATTAGCATTCATGCTTTCGTACTGCCTTTTCCAGTTATACTCCTCCCATTCGCCTGTAGAATTAAATTGAATCACGGCATGCCTGCCAAATCCGAAAGCATCCGAATGTATACTTTTACAACCTTCGAATATCCTGCTCAGTTGTTTTTCAAAGTAGTTTTCTACGTCGGACCCCATCTCGGGCCATTTGGATTCCAGAAGTTCTACGGAATCGTGCATTACACGGCACTTTATACCTATTTCAACCTCTGCTATAGGTGTAGGATACAGGGATATGTTAACCTTTGGGGAGCCCGAGGCATGAATAAGGCACTCAATGAGGTTGCCATCAGGGGCATGTAGAGCCAGACTACCAGTATGAAATTCTCCACGGCCTATAAGTAGATACTGTGTATCTGGGCCATTCAAGGTTCCCGTCATAACCCAGCCGTCAAATATGGCGCTTCCCATAAGGGTTGATTTCATGCCGCCTATCCGTTCAATACCGACGGTCGTATCCTCCTCCTTTGGCTCGGGTTCTTCGCCGGTTGCTTCAGACCCTTTTTTACGTTCGTCCGATATAATAGATTCGTCTATATTGCCAAGTGGAATGATAGCGTCCATTCTGCCGGCGTTTGTGCTTTCAAAAAAGGAAACGGCATTGGTAAGGGGTACATATCCTCCTATTCCATGCCTATTACTAAGGGCGGACTGCAATAATTCAGAGCTTATACCCTCTCCTGTATCCATTCCTTGCATAAAATCACGGGCCTCCCCCTGAATTACAAGGAGATACGTAGACTGGCGTATCTTTACGGAGTCGAACGTAAACGAGAGGAAGTCCTTCATCAACCCCTCGCGTGCAGCATCCGAAGAGAACAATATAATACTTGTGCGTGTAAAGTTAATTATGTTTGTCACAGCCGCGCGTATTATCCTCATAGCGTCAAATAGGCTTTCACCCTCAGCGCCTACCAATGTCGACTCTGTAGCTGCGTCACCTTCGGGATCCTTCGGCCCCTTTTGTATCATAAAGGTAACAAAGTATTTTAGCTGTTTTCCCTTATCAACGCCTACAGCCAACACAAATGCATGATCCTCCGGGGCGCCTTGCTGAAGGCAGCCCGTCATGCTGGTGCATAGTATAAATATAATGAGTAAAATACTAAGCTGTTTCATTGCGGTTCTTTTTATCGCTCCTTACTGATTTTATTATTGCTACTATTGAGGCTGCCGCCAAAGGAATCAGCAATATCGCAAAACCCAAATCTGGGATTAAGCTTATAAGGCTGAACACCCATTCAGAGGTTTTTGAAATGTTATCCGATGCTATACAAATAAGAATAGCAATGGTGCCGACACATATGGTAATAGGTCTGATATCACGCTGGTTAAAGCATTTCGCATAGAGGAACGAGGAGCCGTAGATATAAAATGAACACGTAAGTATGGTTCCTATTAGCCATATCATTGCGGCAAACCTGTCAAACCTGATCCCAAGCGTTTCCGTGAGCATATTGATCTGCGAAAAAGGCATAGACATCCGCTGGAGCTCTGTATAGCTGTAGGTAAGTCCTATACTTAGCTGTATAATCGCGATAAGCACAAAGGCAATTAAAGAGGCTATTAGTCCCGTTCGTTTTGCATTTGCCAGACCTTGAGTTCCTCCAGTCAAGCTAAGAAGAAGAAGAAGCGGCGGCAGGAACTTAAACATGCTGGATGACGTAAACATTGCTATATCGGAGACATCATTGCCTACGAGGGGATATAGGCGGTGGCTTTCATATCCATTCGCCGCTGCGATGATGACAACTGCAATAGATATCAGAAACAGAAGGGAGATGCAATTTGCAGTACGGCCTATTGTTTCAAGTCCCATCCACGCTAACGCAACCATTACGGGTAGTATGAACGACGCGACGGCAGTAGATGAAGCGTCGTTGGTCATAATACGCATAAAGGCTAAAAAGTTTACAAGCGGTCCGTAAACCAACGAAACGAGTGCTAAACAAACCAAAATAGTTGTAATTTTTCCTATAACCTTACCGAAAGCAAACTCCAGCATTGTATTGAGATTTACGGTTTCACTGCGGCGTATAGCATAACTTATAAGCAAAAAGACAGCAATCGATAGCGCAAGCGCAAGGGGAAGGGATATATAAGTGGAATTTCCATTTGCATAGGCTTTAGCACTGTCTATGGAAAACATTACATTAATTAGCAACGCTATTCCGATAACATTAATAGTCTCGCGCCTTCCAATCCTTCCTTCCCTTAGATTCATAGCTTGCTATCCCCCTTGGTATTTGTATTGTCCTCCGCCCTTTGACGCATTTTTATAACGCCCCTGATTATCAGTGGACGTCGGGAATGGGTTTTTGGCGCATATGGGCTTAAAAATGGAACCCCATATGATTTTATCGACGACATATAAGCGATAATCAATAGGGTGGTAACAGAAACGCCGAGAAGGCCCCCAAGCCATCCTGCAAATACAATCGCTAGCCTTGTATAGGTAGCGCACAATGACAGGGAGTAGTCCGGAATACAGAAGTTCCCAAGGCCGGTCAATGCAACAAGAATCAATATCACAGAGCTTGCCAGGTTGGCAGCTACCGCTGCTTGACCAAGAATAAGGCCGCCTATTATGCCAATGGCCTGACCAATGCTTCCAGGGACACGGATCCCTGCCTCCCTTATAAGATGAAATACTAGAAGTAGAAATATCATTTCCGCCTCCAGCGATACGTTTACGAATTTCCGTGAGGACATCAGCGTTGTAAGCACCTCTGTGGAAAGCATGTCCTGATGATATAGCGCCATTGCAATAAAAAGGCCCGGCAAAAGCAGCGATGTAATCGCGCCAAAATACCTTACAATACGAAGTATACTTCCTAGTAGAGGCTTTAAATAAGCGTCCTCAGAACTGGTCATAAGTGAAAAGAGGGTAATCGGCATTATTACAGCGGCAGGGCTGCCGTCAAGCAGTATTGCCACATGGCCCTGCATAATATGGGAAGCTGTGCGGTCAGGACGCTCAGTTATCAGCGTTTGAGGAAACGGAGAAAAGTTCTTACGTGACGCCAGCTGGTCCAATACCCCTACATCTAGTATAGTTCGCGTATCAACTGAGCTTAGCCTTCTCTTTACCTCATTTAATAGCGTTTCATTTGCGATTCCTTCGCAATAAAGTATGCCTATACGGGTGCCGTTTTCAGAACCGCTGCCCCGAAATTCGCATACAAAGTCGGTTCGCCTGACTATACGCCTTAGAAGGGTTATGTTGGTACGTATGCTTTCGGAAAACGCTTCTTTAGGTCCAAGAACGGTTTTTTCATTTTCACTTGTGCTTACGCTCCGCTTTTCAAACCCGCGTGTATCTACAATGATTGCTGATGCATCTTTATCTATAAAGACCGCCGTCTGGCCCTCTGTGATTGCTTCCATCACCTTATCCCAATCCATTTCGGGATTGGCTTCATTGACTGCGAATATGTTTTCTATAGCGAATTTCGCGAGCGACCCGTGAGCGCCTTCAAGGGCCCCTTTCCTCATTCCGGAGCGCAGAATGAAATCATTGATATTATTGCCATCGGCCATTCCGTTGATGAACGCCGCTGCTGCCGGAACAAGACCGCCGAGCATAAAGCGCCTTATAATAAGATCCGGGTTGATATCCTTGCGAAATTCGTTATATATACGGTCGATATTGATCTCGACGGATTCATCAACCGGCTTTTTCTTAGGTTCACTGGTATTGGAAATATCATCGGATACGCCAAATAAGCGCGGCTGTCCGCTTTCCCGTTCCAGCAGCTCGAATTCACCTGGCTCAATATCAAAGTTTATATTTAACCGGGACCAAATGCCCATGCATACCATCCTTCCTTTCAACCTAAGTATTAACAGATTTTTTGCCAATAATACAGTAGACAGAATAGGAATGGAGCGGTTAGGGTTAAGATGGCTATAGTATAAAGAACTAAATGGGATATTACAAACCAATTAATTTAATACTATGTGTAAAACTATAAAAATATCGCGATAAGCTCCTGTCAAAAAATCAAGCGTTTCACACTAACAGGTTCCGAGCGAGAGCTAGCGGGCATAACTTTAGTACCGTTATGAAAGCGCGCAAAGGCTTACCATCGCGCGCTTTCATGTTAATACTAAGCATCTGCTATTAGTCCCGGGGTCTTCCAGCCCTATATGCTTCCTGTACACACGCCTGATGCCTGGGACAGGCTTTACTGTTCTCATGCACCTTGGAGTTGTACAGGTGAATACAGAAATGTCCCCCAAAATTGTTAGAAGGGATAGGATTAGAGAGATGGGGCATTGTGTGCATGCTGGCGGCAACTGTTCTGCCTCCGTATGTAACCCATATGGGCCTTCTGTTCCACGACCAGCTGTTGTTTGATATCTCAAACATAATTTTAGTGTCGGCAGACGTTAGGGGAACGCTGTCCGCATGATACCATCCACCAAAGCGCCGTACTCTGAAGCTAAGGCCTGTTCTTACATCGGTAATGGTGAAATTTTTGCCCTTAGCCATCCACTCAGAGCCTCCCTTAAACCAGTCAAGAAGCTCAACCGTCCCCTTTACCTGATTGAATACCGCATTATCCTTGCGTATGTTGTTGCTTGAGTCGTATATAGCGTTAAGGGTTTCCGATCCGACTATACCGTCAATGGATAGCTTTGCAAGCTCTTGAAATTCTAGTACCGCAGTCCTTGTCTTAGCTCCAAACAGGCCGGTTATATCCGCCTTTGACAAAAATCCCCTATTATAGAGTTCCTGCTGCAACTTTCGTATATCCGCGCCTTCCATTCCCATGCGAAGCTGGTTTTCCTCAGCGGTGGCGCCGCTTGTCAGGCGGAGCTTGTCATATCTTACATAACCGCAGCTATCGCCTACCAGCGCAAAACACCACTCGCCTATCATAGCTTTAACCTTAATTCCTTGGCCACCTGTAAGCTCTTTAATTATATATGAGCTTGGGGAGGGTCCGCCATAGAGCTTAACCCCATCTTCAAGTACGTATGCGCCTCGGGTACCATTAGTATTAACAAAAAGATAATCGCCGCGTATGTACCCTACAGAGTCCTCATATAACACCCTATACCAGCCATTATCATACGCCAGAACCTCCAAACGCGTATCAAGGGCAAGTTTGGTGATAATTTCGCATTCAGTATTAGGTTCCATACGCAAGTTTACATCGGATGAAGTAACCTGCCCATATTCGCGCTCTACGCTGTCCTCCGCATGCGACTGGAGACTCGCTGGGGTAAAAAACAGCATGCCCGCGGAAAGCAATGCGATTGAGACAGCTTGCAGAAACCTGGTATATTTCACATAATCGCCTCCTGTAGGTTATTCTTCCCTCCAGCGTTTCAGCATTGGAAACACGTCATTTAACATCTTGCGCGCAGCTCCTTCGCTCATGTTTGGATTTGACTCCACCATGAACGGAATGCATTGTTCAATCATTTCATCCATTGAACATTCAGACGTAAACGATCCGTCCGTATAACAATAAACACAGTATTCCTCACTCTTGCTTCCGTCTGCTTCCGTTCCTAATAGCTCGTCCGTGCTAAGTGGCATAGCGCAGCTTTGACAATACTTCACATCCATATTACAAGTCTTCCCTCCAATGTTATTTTATACTGTCGTTTATACTCTGACATACCCGTATTATATATCAGATCGATGTTTTGGTAAAGTGCAAATAGATTACAAAATTTGATCCCTTTTTAAATTGCTACAAGGCGGGGAGGGGGTAATTACTCTTAATTATTCCGTAGTTATACTCCAACGAGCTGGTATAATTCCTTATTTCATCCAAGTCGCTGTTACCTAACGCGATATTAAGCAAGTTAATGCCGCTTTCGAGTGTAGCACGTTCGGTTTCAGGCAGGGACACAACATCGTTAAGATAGGTTTGGACAGCAGTTATCAATTCGTTTGCAGCAATGACTGCCTGGCTAAGATCATCACCGCCTCCTCCATGGTATGGCGGCGTATGCAAGCTGCATAGTAAGGCGGCATCTGAGTTTGCCGTATACTCTTCAATAGTTGCATCGGTAAACACAGCGTTTGGAATTGCGGCCAGTATATTTTCCTTTGAGAAATGGCCATACATTGACTCGGACGATATCAACACAACGCTGCCGTTAGTGGTCCCGTATGGCTTACAGTAAATGGACGCGGGCTCATGGGAGGTTGAGCACAATTCGACAATTACATGCATATTGCAGGATTCGGTGGGAACATCATCGCTGAAAAACCAGTCGGTAACAGGGGTATGCCCACCGGTATCATGTTTGCATGCCTCTGTAGCTAAAAGTCCCGATATTGAACATACAGTGCGCCTTTCCAAACCAAGCTGAACAGGGGAATCTTCCATAATGGGCTTATCCGTATATCCTTCATGGATCCGGGACATAAATGCCTGCCATAGCGGGGCGGCGGAGTTTCCTCCCGTTGAACCGCTTCTTAGTTTGTTTTTATACTGATCATGCCCAACCCAAATGGATGCTGAGTAATATGGCGTCATTCCAGCAAAATATGCGCTTGTATATTCGTCGTTTGTACCGGTCTTGCCGGCCACTGTCATTCCGTCAATCTTTGCTCTTGTACCGGTACCACTGTTTACGGCATTTGTAAGCATGTCTATCAGCATGTACGCTGTGGAACGTTTGAATACCTGGCGCGTTTCCCTGATATCATTTGCATCAATTATTATCTTGCCGTTTGAGTCGACAACACGGGTAAACGCCATGGGCTCTATGTATTCGCCTCCGTTTGCTATGGCGCCGAATGCCGCCGCCATCTCAATAGGGGTAATACCCGATGTACCAAGAGCGAGTCCTGGCCCATCGGAGTTAATCCTGGACCTGTCTATTCCAAGGTTGACCAGATAATCGGTTGACGTAGCGGGGGTAACATGCTCAAACAGCGTTCTAGCAGCCACTATGTTCAAAGAGGACACAACGCCCCGCCTTATAGTCACCGGCCCCATCCACTTGGAACTGCCAAGAGCAGGGTAACCCTTGCCTCCGTATCCTTCAATCTCGCCTGGGATATTTGCAATGATTGTAGCCGGTGAAGCTCCCAGATCAAGCGCAGGGCCATATACAGCGATCGGCTTTATTGAGGAGCCCACAGGATTCTTGCTCATATAGGCGCGATTCCATGCTTTTTTTACTGTAGGGGCCGTTCTTCCTCCAATTATTGCCCTAAGCTCACCCGTATGATAATCGAATACCACTGCGGACGCCTGGGGCTGGATAATTCCCTGGCCAGACGTGTAATCAATGGCTGTTGATGGGTCGGCGAGCTCAGGGTACTTATCCCAGTTTGTAATTGTATCTTGTACAAGGTGCTGCATTTCTGTATCAACTGTCGTGTAGATATGGTAGCCGCCTGTTCTCAATTCGTTTTCAATAACTGTGCGGTTCTCCTTCGTATCCAGCATATCACGCTGGCTCAACATATGCGTGACAACATCGTAAACAGCGTATTCGACAAAGTAAGGCATATCATACATCTGCTTCTGTTCTGAATATTGCAGAATTTTAACCTTATCCTTGAGAGCCATATCACGCTGTTCAGAAGTTATGAAGCCAGCGTCATACATAGCCCATATGACTGTATTTGTACGCTCTTCGGTGATGTCCATCTTATTTTGGCCTTTTTTTTCACCCTCTGTATAGGTTCGCGTATATGTATTTGCACGCGGATTGGTATAATAGGGCTTTTGTACAAGGCCGGCTATCATAGCGCATTCCCTGATGGATAGCTCAGATAATTCTTTGCCAAAATAATCCTCGGCAGCTGCCTTTACTCCATAGTTTGACTCTCCGAGGTATACATCGTTCATATAGGCTTCTAAAATATGATCCTTGTCAAAGGTATCCTCAAGCTCCAGCGCCAAATAAGCCTCCTGAATCTTCCGCTTATAGGACTGCTCGTTTGACAAAATCTTATTTTTTATCAACTGCTGGGTTATAGTGCTTCCGCCATGGGTATTCTGATTTAAAAACGTGTTTATCATAGCGGAGGCAAGCCTTTTTATGTCTACTCCGTTATGCTTATAAAACCTAACGTCCTCAATGGCGATAACGGCGTTTTTTAGCATATCGGGTATTTCATCGATATCAACCCAATCCCTGTATTCCAATCCTGAAAACGTAGTAATCAGGTTGCCGTCTTTATCGTAGATAAAGGAAGTACGGTCGCTCTTGGTAAGCTGAGAAACATCCAACTCAGGGGTCGTGTCCACATATGCCTTTGCGACGCCAAGCACTAAACCAAAGCATGCGCATCCAATCAGAATTAGCGCCACCATCATTACCTTTAGCGTGCTGAACAGAACCGCGAGAGGAAAGGGCTTTGTACCCTTGCGTTGCACAAACAGGTCTTTCAATTTTGTCTTTTCCTTATTGCTTGCGTCAAAGAATATGTTATCCGTATTTTCTGATTTAGAATTTCGCCTTAAAAGGGTTTTGCCGTCATGCGAATCATTTGTTTTGTAGGAATCCATATCATCATATCCCTTTCGAGTATAGATTTAACCAATGATAGTATAGCATAAGGAGATATAATACGGCAATTGACTTTACATATTGTTCATATCTCCGTGCTTGCAATACCTGCTACTTGAATATAAATGCGCTAGTTCAGTCAAAATAAAAACATAATCCTGTTATTAATAAGAAAGGCGGTAAACACACAAATGTTTAGACATGAGAAAAGGCTTCTTCAAAATGTGCGCGTAGACGGCCCAAACGCCAACTATGCGGCTATGCTTCAAGAACAGCTCGGAGGCCCGCAAGGGGAGCTAAAGGCGGCCATGCAATACCTGTCCCAAAGTATGAGAATAAAGGATCCTGATATAAAGGATCTGTTTCTTGATATCGCATCCGAAGAGTTGGGGCACATGGAGATGGTTGCCACAGCGGTCAGTCTTCTTAACGGTCACGATCCCAATGCAATGAACGCTTCCATAGGAAATATTGAGGCGCATGTTCTTTCAGGGCTTACACCAATGTTGGCCAACGCTTCAGGATATCTTTGGACAGCAGCTTATGTAAATGAAACCGGCGATTTAGCGGCCGATATTTTGTCCAATATAGCTTCTGAGCAAAGGGCAAAAGTGGTATATCAGTATCTATATCGTCAGATAAATGACAATGGTGTCAGGGAGATGATTGATTTTTTACTAAACAGAGAGGAGGCCCATAACACAATGTTTCGGGAGGCGTTTAACCGAATACAGGATTCAGGCTCCCAGAATGACTGGGGTGTAACAAATGACTCTAGAATATATTTTGATCTTTCAAAGCCGGGTAATAATAGTTTTGATCCGGCAAAGAGTCAAGCACCTACTTTTGATTTTACATCAAAATAATAAACAATCATATTACTAAAAGCGAAGATTAGGCTACATAAAAGGGGGATTATATAATCATGCAATACAACCCTTTTATGTATGTTGGACAGCTTTTCTAAGTAACTATATAATTACAGTTTTAAGCGCTTCAACTATATCAACCGGGGTTATTGCCCTCAAACTTATTGTTTCAGCCGCTTTATCGGCGGCTTTTCCCAGCAAAAATGCGCCAGCGCAAGCAGCTTCAAACGGTTGCAGGCCTTGTGCTATCATGGCAAGTATTATACCTGTTAAAACATCGCCGCTTCCACCTTTAGCAAGCCCCGGGTTGCCTGTAAGATTATACGCTATATTCCCTCTAGCAGAGCAAATAACGCTTGTAGCGCCTTTTAAAAGCAGATTTGCACTCCACTTTCTTGAGAACATCGACGCAAGACCAATGGGATCTTGCGTTACATTCGAAGTACTGCACCTGCAAAGGCGGGCCATCTCACCGACATGCGGTGTAAGGACAATATTTGGATGGAGGCGGTCATAGAGGCTAGCTTCGTCTGATATGGAATTAAGCGCGTCTGCGTCTAAAACTGAGGGCTTATTCGACTGCAGGACATGGTTGACAACCATTTTTACACCTTCGTCCAACCCCATACCGGGTCCTATGGCTATGCAGTCCGCCCAGTCGATGAGACTGTCAAGCTTTAACATATCCACGTTGTTCCAACCGCCTGCCGGCATTGGGTTAACCATAGCTTCAGGGACTGTATAAAGAGCGTGGCTTATTTCGGCGGGAACCACGACCTTCAATAAACCCGTTCCGGCCCTGAGCGCGGCTCTTGCCGACATAACGGATGCGCCAAAGAGGCCTTCACTTCCAGCAATAAGAAGCGCGCGGCCGTTATTCCCTTTATGCGAGTTCAGAGGACGTTTTGGAATAAGCCGAATCATATCAACATATTCCAGGCAGTATTCGCAGCTATCAAATTTGTATTCCTTGGAGTTCATGCCGATTGACGCGACCTCGACCTTACCTGCGTATTCACGCCCTGGAAACAGAATAAGGCCGCGCTTTAGATGTTGAAAGGTTACGGTAACGTCAGCGTTAACGGCAACCCCCAGAATTTCACCTGTATCGGCATTTATACCCGAAGGAATGTCAACGGCGATGCGATAAGCTTCAGCTTTGTTCATAGCTTCTATGGCTTTTGCCGACAATCCGGTAACACTACGAGAAAGACCCGTACCAAAGATCGCGTCTACAATTATATTGCTAGCTGATATCAACTCAGGGAGTTCGTCTTCGCTCCTAATGTTTATACAAGGAAGACCTATGTTCCTAATCGCCCTTAGGTTGATTGCCGAATCGCCCTTTAATGACGAATCCTCACATAACAGGGCGGCGGACGCGTTAATTCCGTTCATATGAAGTATACGAAGCAACGCCAGCCCGTCGCCTCCGTTATTACCTTTTCCACATATAATCAGCACGCGGCTTTTTGAATTGATATGGCAAAGTACATGCTTAAATAATGCATGTGCGGCATTTTCCATAAGAACGGATCCGGGAATTCCCGTTTCGTTTATAATATGCGCATCAAGATTGCGCATCGCCTTTGCAGTCAAAACCCTTTTCATATTTAAAACAACTTAGCAGTCAACCTACCAGTATGGCCTGCGCTATTGCTAACTCCTTTATATGAGAAATACTAATGTGTATTTCGCTTCCGCCAAGCGCTTTCATTCGCCTTGTAGCTGTATCGTGGAGTGTAACGTTCGGCTTTCCAGTCTCGTCGTGAATGATTTCAATATCCCTCCAATCTATACTGTCAAAACCTGACGAAAGAGCCTTAAACGACGCCTCTTTGGCTGCGAACATGCCGGCAATGGTTTGTGGATCATTATTTTTAACACTGAAATAAGATCTTTCCGTCTCTGTAAACAGACGTTCTATAAATGCCGGACGGGAGGAAGCGCTTGCTATCCTACCCACTTCTATTATGTCAATTCCTGTGCCAATTACCATGTTCATCTCCATGCGGTTATTTACTGTTTTATTAATATTTATCCCGATAAATACATATTGGGAACAAAATATTGCGGATAAAACCATGTATATGTAAGCGTATGTTTCCACCTAAACGCCGGAAACATACGATTAACAATTATACCACACTTTTCATAAATGGAAAACATAAAAAATCCCGCGATTTTCTCGCGGGACACAAGCTTATGTTTTCTTACTGTTATGCATAACAGCTATTGAAAGCAAGATACACGCTGCGGCAAGAAGTATTATTATGAAAATTAAAGGTGGACCAAAGGCTCCTGTTGTGGGCGTACCTGGCGAATTAGGATCGGATGAATCGGTCTTTTCATATGCGCTAAAATGCCATTTTACAACGCCTGTAGTATTTTGATATTCATTACCAAGCGCTTTAGGAACGCTGAGGGTTACCCGCAACTCTGTGGCCTTAAAAGGCGCCAGTTCCGCCAAAAAGATATTTGAGCTTAACGGTCCGGTTATAGAAGCTTTTCCGTCGAATAAAACGCTCGATGCGTTTCCGTCTGTGTTAAGCTGTTCAACCTTTAGATTTAGCTGTTCTAAAAATGGAATATATTGCTCGTCAGGAATTTCGGCGCGGATAAAGGTTTTATACGTTAATTTCTTATAATGCATGTTGACAAGCCTTATATTCTGAACAAGTTCGTCCCCAGGCATAACCCCCTTAAATTTACTGAACAAATCGGAGCCGTCGGGGAAAAATACGTAATCGGTCATGTAGCCGGCCGATTCAGCCAAAACAACTCCGATTGCACCCAACAGGAGCAATGACACAATTATTGTTAAAATAATAATCTTAAATGATCTACACTTTGTCATATAAAAACATCCTCAACTAAAATAAATACACCCGATGGACTGGGGCCGCGTTAAACCCCCGGAGTAAATCCCCATTCATCTGCAACGGCGCCGTTTGCAGCCTGTATAGCGCTAGCCTCAACGATCACGTTAAGCATTGCGTTCATGTAGCTGTTTCCAGCTTCTGAAGAAAAGCTCACCGAATCGAACAGAACAGGCGTTTCCTCACCGGTCTCCAGACATTGGTTGTAATACCAGTAGCCGTCGCGATTAACCCAACTTTCAGTGTTATAGTTTGGTACAATAACATCATTTGAAAGTTCCCCATTTGCCCATTCGAGCGTAACCGACACGCGTACATATGCGTCATTATTTCCTATATTTTCAACTGTGACCGATTTCTCACTAAGATCTCCTGGCTTTAAGTTACCATACTGATTACCGCCATTATGCGACAGTCCATTTATCCTTATATCAATGCCGCCTGTGGTTATAACATTGTTTGCATGATTCTCAGAAGTAAACAACGCCAACGTAACTGTGGTTAAAACGACAATTAATAGAAATAATAATGATGTTGTTAAGATGGTTTTCTTCATCTTCATCCCGACCTCCAAAAAATTCAAATTACCGGCTTGTTATTAGATCGCCACTTAGCTTTAAAGTGCCTGTTTAGTATCATTGGTATCTACTATGCTTAAAGCAATGTGGCACATATATAATGCTGATAATTTGGTTGGAGCCTTGACCTCTTACATGAAAATAATTTTGTTTCATTTGTCTGTACCTAACTCAAACAGTTTTACTGCTGTCATTGTATGTATAAAATACCATCAAACGTAATAGGAGGATAAACATGACAACAGCTTACAATAACAATTTTAGCATTTTATTATGGACGGCGTCAACGCAATGCTTAAAGGAATTAAACCAAAAACTAATATTCTTTATCTAATTCCATAATATCACACGTAACATTGACAAAACGTCTTATATTAATACACTTAATAACTTTTTATGAACGATAATTCTAATGATATTTAATCCCAACTCATATCAAGCAAGCCGTTTTCGCATAAACTTGATACACATTGCATAACAACGCTATAATCAAACCCACGCGATACAAGCCTTTTTGCTATCCGTTCAAATTTATCATCATGATTATATCCAGTCATATTTACAGCTAACTTTTTAGCAGTTAACATAGCGTTTTCAAGCTCAGTCCCTTCTGAAACGGAAGCTAACGCCTCATTTATAATATCATTGTCAAGTTGATGAGCGGTAAGCTGCTCTCTTAACTTACGCCTGCTTACTGGTTTTGTAGCTAAGCGCGACCGTATGAATTCATCGGCATAAGCTTTGTCGTCAAGGTAACCTAGCTCCTTTAGCCTTTCTATAACAGAATAAACTTCAAATTCGCCGAACTGGCATTTGTCAAGATACAGTTCGGTTTCTCGTACAGTACGGGCCTTTGGAGTAAGAAACTTTAATGCGGCATCCATAGGCCCTGAATTAGAATTAGACTTCTTCATATTTAACTCCGATCATACTTTAAACTCATTATATCAGAATATTTATAGTGAAAATAGTGTTTTATTAACTTTTAAAGCTATATTAGCTTCTCAGAGTAATGAATGGAAAGTCCTTCTTAATTATTCTAATGCATTGAGTTATTGTTATTTTTCCTCATAATTTTAGTTTATCACAAACTGCAACGCTTTAAAAGGTTACCACAATCCAATGCTTCATGGACGTTGCATATCGTTTATAAACGAATGGAGGCAAGCATATGAAATAGAACTATTTCCATTACACGGCTTGCTTGGAAGCGCCCACACCAAAACAGTATTTTTAATATGTAAATGCTAGGTTAAGCTTAATTGGTTATGAGTTAAAGAGATTTTTAACTAGTAAAATTTTGAAATAAATACTAATATTACCTATTAAAATTGACATTAAAACTTTCATAATTGCGGTCTAATACAGCGATACTAACGATTATAAACCGCAAAGGAGGTCTAATAATGGCAAAGCAAACCAACCCTACACAGCCCGTAAACACGGGAAATCAGCCTTATGACCAGGTTTGGCAGAATACCCAGAACTGGAATATGGAAGCAGGCTCACAGGAGATAACATCAAAGGACCTTGGTACGATTCAGGATGAGATGTACCGTGAGGCGCTTGCTTACAAGAAGTTCTCCGTATATTCACAGTACTTCACTGATCCCCAGCTTAAGGATATGGCAAGCAGGGGAGCCCAGCATCATAAGCAGCACTTCGACGCGCTGCAGAACTATCTTAACAGCCGTTAGTGAAGGAGGGGAAGTAAATGAATAACCAGCCCAATATGAGCGAGAAGGAACTCATTACCGACCTGCTTAATGAGGAGAAAGATCTTGTAAAGCAGTACGCTTCCGACGTGGTTGAGGCGGCATGCCCGTCGCTGCGCAGGATTATTACAACCAATCTGACCGAATGCGCATCGGATCAGCAGTGCGTTTTTGATCAGATGCTTCAGCGCAGCTGGTACAAAATCAAGGGTGCCCAGGATCAGGATGTAAACACTGCAAAGCAGGATATGCAGCAGCTTAGGACCCAGACAGGCATATAAGACAACCGCGTTTTAAGCTAAGCCTACGGGGGCCGCCGGGATTACCCGACGGCCCCAAAATACATTTAATATTGGTATACAACCATTAATTCATGAGAATATTAGATATGGAGTTGGCTCACATGGCAAAAAAACGAAGGATGATATGGATACTGTTTGCAGTGACAGTTCTGTTGATCATTGCCGGGGCAGCGATATACCTTTTCCTTATAGATAATAATAAAAGTCCGAAAGGAGAAGATGTAAAGTTGGTATATTATCAAAGAACTGGAGGTAGTTACATTGGCTGAAGAACAAAGAGCAAAACCCGTCAATAACCCACTTCATGGGGGACCGGGCAGCGGAATGCCAGGGGACAGGGAAGAACGCTATACGGGCTATAAGGAAAAACTCAGGGAGGCGAAGAGCAGATGACGGTTTCAAACGAAGATAAAAAACAATATCAGCGGAAGGTTGATAAACGCATGCCTAAGAGTCATGCGTTTACGCAATGTGTATGCGCGTTTCTTGTAGGCGGATTGATATGTTGCATCGGTCAGTTTATAAGAAATATGGGTATGATGTATCTGAAGCTTGATGAGACGCAAACTTCAGCGTTTACTTCAATAATAATGATATTTCTTGGAGCTACCCTTACCGGACTTGGAATATACGACAAAATAGGTAAGTTTGCAGGGGCCGGCTCGGTGGTTCCGATTACGGGATTCGCTAATTCAATCGTTGCTCCCGCAATGGAGCATAAATTTGAGGGCTATGTAATGGGGGTAGGCGCTCAATTATTCAGCCTTGCGGGGCCTGTTCTTGTATTCGGAATAACGGCATCCGTAATTGTGGGACTTATTGCCTGTATAATATAGGGAGGCGTTTATATGAACAATAAACGATTAGGGAAGCAGAGCGTTACGTTTGATATTGCTCCTAGGATACTTGCCTCAGGCACAGTTGTCGGAGACGTAGAGGGCCAGGGACCCATAGGAAAGCATTTCGACCTTATCATAGACGATGACATGTGGGGTGAGAAAAGCTATGAAAAGGCCGAATGTAAGATGTATGAACGCGCGGTGCGTATAGCCTCTCAAAAGGCGAACATTGACCCTGCAGATTTGGACTGCCTGTTGGGAGGAGATTTGCTAAACCAGATTATTACTGCCAACTATGCTGCACGGCAGCTGGGTTCGCCATTTTTAGGCTTATATGGAGCCTGTTCTACAATGGCTGAATCCATGCTGATTGGCTCTATGCTAATAAACGGCGGGTTTGCCCAATATGTTGCATGTGCCGCAAGCAGCCATTTCTCTACGGCCGAGAGACAGTATCGTATGCCATTGGAGCTTGGTAGCCAACCCACCCCCACTTCTCAAAGGACCGTAACCGGTTCGGGATGCCTGGTGCTTACGGACGGAGACAATCGGATAGGCAGGGGTGAGGATAACGAAATGTATAATGATCTTTTTATTGCCGGAGGAACCATAGGCAAGGTAATAGACATGGGCATAACAGACGCGAACAATATGGGCGCGGCAATGGCGCCTGCAGCGGTGGATACTATGATATCCCACTTCAATGATACTAATCGTACTCTTGCGGATTACGACCTTGTAATAACAGGCGATTTAGGCTTGTTTGGCACCGAAATGCTCTATGACCTATGCAGGGATAGCGGAATAGACCTGGGAGATAAGCACATTGACTGCGGAACTACAATATTTGAACCTTCTCAGGATGTTGACTGCGGGGCTAGCGGATGCGGATGCGCGGCAACCGTTTTAAGCGCATATTTGCTAAAACGCATGGACGCCGGTGATTTTAACAGGGCGTTTTTTATGGCCACAGGAGCGCTTATGAGTCCAATGTCCGGCTTACAGGGAGAATCAATACCATGTATAGCGCATGGCATAGTGCTTGAGAGGAGGACTGTATAATGGGAGAGTTAATGGATTATGTATGGGCCTTTGTAGTAGGCGGGGTGATTTGCGTCGTGGGGCAGCTGCTGCTTAGCTTCACCAGAATGACGGCAGCAAGAATCCTGGTTTTATTCGTAACCTTGGGTGTGGTGCTAACGGCTTTAGGCATATACGAGCCGCTGGTTGAGTTTGCCGGAGCGGGTGCTACTATACCCTTAACGGGATTTGGATATTCACTAGGAAAGGGCGCCATTGAAGGCGCGATGGAAAAAGGCGTTTTGGGCGCTATTACAGGAGGCGTCATCGCAACCGCCGCAGGGATAGCTGCAGCTATTGTATTTGGATACCTAAATGCCGTTATCTTTAAACCTAAAACAAAAAAATAGACAATTAATAACGGATAGCCAAAGCTATCCGTTATTAATTATTTGATATTAATTTAACTTATAATCTGAAAGGAGTACTGTCCCTTCTATAAAACCAGGCCAGACATGTATCCTTTCGGGGTGCATATTGTAGGTGGTTCTCGACTCGCGTTTACGGTCGACCTCAACATCATTTTTATAATAAACCCGATATGCCTCATAGATATATCCTTTACGGGCTTTATTCTGAACCTTCCAGTACGGCTCGTAAAGATAGTCCTTTTCAATATATATGGTAGCAGAAGGATCTATAACCTCTATAAGCTTTGAAACGAAGTCAACCCTGTCATAATTCTTTCCGCTGATGGGCTCGCCATAAACCTCGCAATGCATTTGCTGCTTAGATGACTCAACCCATGTAAAAATATATATTGGACTGCCGGTGTTGTTCCTCCACTGAAAGTCAATGCGTCCGCTGTCAATGGTGGCGTCGCGTCCTCCGTCAACATAATCGCTAACTCTTGAATGCCCCTGCCTGTAGACTATCTCAAGGTCGGCCATTACAACCGCGTTATAAACTGTGGTTGAAACCTGACACACTCCGCCGCCAGGCTGATTTTCCGTTGCGGCGCCTCCCTGTATAATTGCTGGGCCGTCCTTCCACCCGTTAGCGTGGGTGCGGTAGCCGAGTATATCGTTGGTGGAAAAAACCTCCCCCGGGTTTACTATAGTCCCATTTATCATTCCCGCCGCCTTTTTAATGTTATGAACCCTGCCCGAACCGTTGCTCATAGCATAAGAGGTATAAAATCTCGCCCTCAAGGTTAGATTTTGGCGCAGCTGATCGGCAGTTATTTCCGCCTTTGTTATAGTTGCTGGAAGCTCAATTTTGCCCGATACGCCTTGCTCCATATTGGAGGATATCAATTCATAAAGCGTCTCCTGATCTACCTCTACTCCGTCAACGCTTTCCTTAAATATAAATTTTGCGCTTCCGGTAAGATCGGGATTTATTACAACAGTAGCATCAATAGGGGGTGTATTAATTTTTTCGGCTATTTCAGCAACGAAGTCTTTTAATGGAGAGCAGTCTATATTGCACGTTATAGTATATTCTTTACCGTTTAACGCTATATCCTCAAGCTCAGCCTTCAGAGATTCGTAATCTCCGCCTCTGGCAAGGGAAAACGCCTCGTCGAGCACATTGTCGGTATTGTAGATTAAAATAACGTCATCCGCCGTAACCTTAAAATGCCTGCCTCCATACGAGATTGTTACTATGGTGTCAGGAATTAAATCTTCCTCGATGGATTTTAACGCTTCTTTTGCTTCCAGCGGCGTCATTCCGCTTATTGAAACGCCATTTACAGTAACTCCTTCATGATACGTGCTGGATTTGATTATCTGCTGGCGTTCGGTTTCCTCCGCCGCCCTGCGGGCTATTGCTTCCTGATTTTTAGTAACAATAATTATCGTAGTTACCGTAATAGCCGCTATAGCCAAAAAAAGAGATGAAAGTAAAATTAATAGCTTCTTACCTTTTTTCATGGGCGTTTTTTCCATAATGCTCTCCATTCAGAATCGATTTTTAAAGTGCAAACTTCGATTAATTATACCTTTTATTGGAGTTTATGTAAAGCACTACAATATGAAACGTATGATTTTTTTATTGCGTACGAGTTAAAAATTGACAAATACAAATATATGTGATATCTTTAAAAAATACTACTAGATTATTAATTGCAATATAGATAGCTTTAATTATAGCTCGAAGAAGGGAAGTAATAATAAATGAAGTATATTACGGCTATAGACGGCTTATCGGTAGGACACTGGACTGAACCGGTCGCGTTAACCGGTTGTACAGCGATAGTATGCGAGAATGGGGCTGTATGCGGCGTTGACGTCCGCGGCTCGGCACCGGGAACGCGTGAAACGGATCTTCTGCGTGGTTATAATTCAGTTACTAGGATAAACGCCGTTATGCTGTGCGGCGGCAGTGCCTTTGGGTTGGATGCGGTGTCAGGGGCAATGAATTATCTTGAAGAAAAGGGCTGCGGTGTAGACGTAGGTACTGGAGTTGTTCCAATAGTGCCGGCGGCCGTTATATTTGACTTGGGGGTAGGAGACCCCAGTGTAAGGCCGATTAAAGACAATGGGTATGCCGCCTGCGTTGACGCCAAGGCGGGCGCGTACCTGACCGGCAGTGTAGGGGTTGGCACAGGGGCTACGGTAGGCAAAGCGTTCGGACCTAAATTCGCAATGAGATCGGGGATAGGAAGCAGTTGCATTGATATAGGCGGCGGAGTAAAGGTGGGGGCGCTTATTGCTGTGAACGCTCTTGGAGACGTTTATAATCCAGAAACAGGAGGCATTGTAGCGGGCGCAAGAAGCAGCGGCGGGTTTCTCAACTGTATGTCGCTGACCTCTAAAACCGCATATCCATCTGGTTTCACGAATACTACAATAGGTGTAATCGCAACCAACGCTTCCTTAACCCGCGAGGAGGCTAATAAGATAGCCTCAATGGGTCATGATGGGTTGGCTATGACTATCAAGCCGGTCCACACTCATCTTGACGGCGATACGCTGTTTGCGCTGAGTACAGGCGAGATTCAAAACGTATCAATGCTTTCCGTTATGATCGGTGCGGTAAAGGCTGTTTCATTGGCTGTACTGGACGCTGTCAGTCTGCAATAAGGTTTTTGGGTTTTCGTGCTATATATTTTTGGCTAATGTTGTTATATTAAAAAAATGCATTTATAATATGTTAGATTATAGTTAAACGGGGGTAAACTTTGAGTATGAATACGCGTAAGATCGTGCTATACGCTTTATTTGTGGCGATAACGCTTGTGCTTGGGCTTTCTCCAATTGGGTACATACCCATTGGTGTACTGGAGATTACCATCGTGCATATACCTGTTATAATTGGGGCTTTTGTCCTCGGAGTAAAGGGCGGGGCGCTTCTAGGTTTTATATTTGGAGTTACCAGTATTGGAAGGGCGCTGATGCTCCCAACTCCTTTGTCCATGGTATTGCTTGGAACAGATACGGGTTTTGGTTGGTATAACCTGTTCCTTATCGTTATAATAATATTTGTCCCAAGAATACTTGTGGGCGTCTTTTCATCGCTTATATACAGGGCCTTTGAGAAGAGGGAGGAACGGGATACGCAATCCCTTGAAGGTCTTGAAGGAACCGTTTTAATAGACGCGAAGAAAAAAATAAACAGAAAGATGATCTTAGGCACAAGTGTAGCCTCGCTCGCGGGCTCTGTTACCAACACGGTTTTTTTCCTGGGATTCACTTTTTTCTGTGCGGCTTCATTGCTGGCTCAGAGCTTTGGAACGGATATTGCGGGCATAGCGACTATGCTGTTTACCGCTACAGGACTGCTCAATGGAAGTATAGAGGCTGTGCTTTCAATTATAATATGCACGGCGGTTATGCGTGTTCTTAAAAAATACATGTCTATTGACCGGATTGGCTTAAGGTGATTGCGTTATGCTACTTGCCTTTGATATCGGTAACACAAATATAAAAACAGGCCTTTTTGAAAACGGACAGCTTAGGTATTCCTGGAGACTGACCACGGATTTAAGGAAAACGTCGGACGAATACGGCGTTCATATTGAGTCGTTTTTTAATCACCTTGGTCTTGGCACAGACTGTGTTGACGGAATAATAATGTCTACCGTTATACCCTCTATAAATTATACTATAGAGCATATGTGCAGGTTTTTTTTCAGTGGCAAAAGGCTGCTGCAGGTTGACCATAAGCTTGAGACAGGGCTGATAAACAGATATGAACACCCCGAAACTCTAGGGTCGGACAGAATATGCAACGCTGTAGCCGCCTTTTATAGTTATGGAGGTCCATGCATAGCAATTGATTTTGGAACCGCAACTAACTTCAGCGTAATATCTCAAAGCGGAGAGTTTCTGGGTGGACTCATATGCCCCGGAATCAAGATTTCAACCGACGCGCTGATTGAGCATGCCGCAATGCTCTCCAAGGTAGAATATAATAAGCCGGTCAGGGTGATCAGCAACAATACGGAGGACGCTATCAGGTCGGGGATAATTAACGGATATGTGGGGCAGGTGGAGCATATTGTTGACCTCATCGGCGATGAGCTGCATTGTAGTCCTATAGTTGTTGCCACCGGAGGCATGTCCGCTATGATAGCATCTGAAACCAGCCGTATCAACCACCTGAACCCCACATTGACACTCGAAGGCCTTGCCATAATCTATGAAATGAATGCTTAAACATAGTGTTTAAACCAGTATATGGCATAGGCGATGGAAATTAGCACCTGTAACGCGGTAAGCCCATAACATACATTGCGTCGCACAGTATCGTTGCGGCGCTTATATATTTTTGCTCCAATAAACGGAACAAAGGGTATCGCGCCAATATATATCAGAAAGGCCGCTGTCAATAAAATCACCTCCGATGACATGTGTATATTATCATTAAAAATATGTATGCTTCAATCGTAGATGGATGGAACTGATACATAATATTAGCAGCAAATCTAACTGCAGTAAAATAAATACGCTCCATAAAATGGTTGGGTTGCAGAGAATTTTGTATTACATAATCCTGTTGACACGCAAAACGATTGGAGTTAGAATAGATGTTGGAACGTTCGTTCTAAACTTGCCCGCCTGATTTATCAGCAGGTAAATTTAATACTTAATATTCAAACTGCCGATATTGGAAAATGGAGTGTTAAAAATATGGAGACAAACAGCGCTTTCCGGCTGGTATCCCCATTTAAGCCCACAGGGGATCAGCCACAAGCCATAGAAAAGCTTGTGAAGGGAATTGAAGACGGTAATAAAGCCCAGACCTTGTTGGGAGTTACAGGTTCGGGCAAAACATTTACAATGGCCAATATCATTGAGCGGGTTCAAAGTCCTACCCTGGTTATAGCTCATAATAAGACGCTAGCTGCCCAGCTTTGCTCCGAGCTGCGGGAATTTTTCCCTAGTTCCGCGGTTGAATATTTCGTTTCCTATTATGATTATTACCAGCCCGAGGCTTACATACCGGCTTCGGATACCTATATTGAAAAGGTAGCGACAATCAACGAGGAGATTGACCGGCTGAGACACAGCGCCACATGCGCACTTAACGAACGCAGGGATGTGATAATAGTCGCATCGGTTTCATGCATTTATGCGCTTGGCGATCCCGAGGAGTACCTAAATCTAAGCGTGTCGTTAAGAAAAGGCATGGCTGTCGACCGCGACACCGTCATGAGACGGCTGGTGGATATCCAGTATCAGCGCAATGAATTCGACTTTGCAAGAGGAACATTTCGCGCAAAGGGCGACGTCCTAGAGATATTTCCGATGAATTTGATGGATAAAGCCATACGTGTAGAGTTTTTCGGAGATGAGATAGAGCGGATCAGCGAGGTAAACCCGCTTACTGGCGAAATGCTGCTGGACATGGTTCATACTGTAATTTTTCCGGCGTCGCACTATGCTACAGGACACGAAAAGCTGAAATCAGCTATTGCGGACATTGAAGAGGATTTATGGAAGCAGATAGAGCGTCTAAAGGACAATGGGGATCTTGTAGAAGCGCAGAGGCTGGAACAGCGCACATTATATGATATTGAAATGATGCAGGAAATCGGGTATTGTCAGGGCATTGAAAACTATTCCAGATATTTCGACGGCAGGCGTCCGGGCGACCCTCCCTTTACCCTTTTGGATTATTTTCCGGACGATTTCCTTATGATAATCGACGAGTCGCATGTTACGCTGCCCCAAATCAGGGGAATGTACCGCGGAGACCGGGCACGCAAGGAAACACTGGTTCAGTATGGATTCAGGCTACCGTCGGCATACGACAACAGGCCCTTGAAGTTTGACGAGTTTGAGGATAGAATCAACCAGGTGGTCTTCGTTTCCGCAACACCTGGAGCGTTTGAGCTTGAGCATTCCTCAGCGATGGCTGAACAGATAATCAGGCCTACGGGCCTTGTTGATCCCGAGATAAGCGTGAGGCCGGTGACAGGACAGGTGGACGACCTGCTTGGAGAGATAAGGGCCACAGCCGGCAAGGGCATGCGTATTTTGGTTACGACACTGACAAAGAGAATGGCCGAAATGCTTACGGAATATCTTGATGGAAT
>URFJ01000010.1 GCA_900547135.1 uncultured Eubacteriales bacterium
ACCAGCGCGCTTATCCTGCCAGTACTACTAAAATAATGACCTGTATCATTACACTTGAAAAGTGCAAGGATTTGAATGAAGTCGTAACCATTGGAACGGTAACTTCCAGGGGTTCAGTCATGGGAATTAAGGAAGGCGAACATATAGCGCTTAAGGATTTGCTGTATGGGCTAATGCTCTTTTCAGGCAATGATGCGGCTGAAGCGATAGCAAACCATGTAGCTGGCAGCAAGGATGCCTTTGTAAACATGATGAATGAAAAGGCGCAGAGTCTTGGAATGACGGAGACACATTTTGTCAACCCCAATGGTCTTCATGATGAGAGGCACTACTCATCGGCATATGATCTGGCCATTTTGTCCCGTTACGCGATGCAGAACGAAACGTTTAGAAGTATAGTATCCACAGCTACATATAAGTCTGATGCCACGGATAAAAATCCGGACGGCTATGAACTACATAACAGCAACAGGCTCGTTCATAAGGTAAAAGAAGAGGAACAGGACTATACCTACAGGTATATAACGGGGATAAAAACCGGAAATACGATTGAAGCGGGCTATTGTATCGTTGCGTCAGCTAAAAAGAATGATAGAGAGTTTATTTTGGTATTGCTTGGCGATCCGGAGGGCCAGGTAACCTCCTCCTACCGGTATGAAAGCGCAAAGCAGATCTTTGAATGGGGCTTTGAAAACTGTGTTTCGGTTAGCGCCAGCTCGCTTAATCTTAAGAGTTCCTTTGAGATTATAGTAAACAATGCCAGCTTTGAAGATGAATTCAGTGGGAAGCTGGAGCTTGTTGCAAACATTGAAAACCGGGTAATAACCGGAATGCAACCATTTATTGAAGAAGTGGCAGAGAATGCGGCTTCTATAACGTATGTAACCGAATATAATGCAGTAACGGCTCCCATCAGATCTGGCTCAATAATTGGAACTGTAACATATAAATATAAGGATAATGATTTGATAACAGTAGACTTGGTGGCGTCAAGAGACATCGCTAATATGGATGAATCTACAAACCCGCTGATCGTAGAGCCGTCGCCAAAAACGGATTCCCCTATAAATTATCTATTGATTTGGATATTGGCAGCGATATTGATTATTATTATCATAATTATATTCAAACTTTTAACTCGCCGTAGTGCTCAAAAACGCAGGAACCGCAGACGGGGCCGTTATATATACAAGAGAAGATAGAATCATATTCTAACTGTCAATTTGGCCACCCATGCTACTTCGTGCTTATGTGCCTGTACAGTGCTAAGCGTGTTTAACCCGCAAGACTCGGCATTCGGCTGCAAAAAGTTATTAGGCTATTTTGCTCTTAAAGTAACAAGAGACCGGCGCGTATGCCTCCAACACATGTATAGTCTACGCTATATACATGTTAATGGCGCGCTTGAGGATTTATCGGCATATTCGGACAAATCGTTCGATTTGGTTAATACATACCCAAATCAGGAAAGGGTCATTGGAGAAATGATAAAAATAGCGGACAAGAAAATAATGCTAAGCGTCTCATTGAGCTTAGCTATCTTCCATATTTGGCAAACCCAAGACAGAAAAATCAGTTTAGCCTAGACAGCGATAGTGACGATTTATGGGTAAGAAGCTGCATTGAGGGCAAGCGGCAGCGATTGATTCGTTTCGCTTTAAGCAAGGCTGACGCAGATAAGCATTTTGATATGGGAGGCAAACAGGTTATCCGCAGCGCGCCTTATCATTCATTATTTTATTAGGTAATTAAAGGGCTGAATAAAAGCTGAGGGCATGGTCTGGTTAATCCCCCAGCTTTCTTTTAATTCTTAATTAATCCTCAGCATCGTAAAACTGAGAATAATTGATATATGATTCCGGCTCATCAATCCATAGACGCTCCATATTATAATATTGGCGCTCATCCGGGTGAAAAATATGAACCAATATATGCGCAAAATCAAGAACAATCCATCGACCGTCCGAGTAGCCCTCCTTGCGCCTTACTTCAAGGTTTAATTCACCGCATTTTTCTTCTACCGTATCGCACAGAGTCTTAACATGCGGAACCGATCTGCCGCTGCATATTATAAACCATTCAGCTATTATGGTTTTGTCAGCAACGTCGATTGCTATTATATCTGCTGCCTTTTTATCCGACAGGATCTCGCACAGGTCCAAAACCTGCTTTTTTTCCATAGTGCTGTTCAATATCGTCTCTCCGTTTCATTTAATATATATTTTAAAGCATCTTCGGTACCTTTGTATAGTTTACCGCCCTTTTTGAGGGTGTATGAGATGCTTTGCTTCATTGCCATTGCCACAGCCGAGTCAAGGTCTTGGTATGCAGCGAGCCGGATTTTATCAACTCCATCATAGCTTCTGGAAGGCTCAATCTTATCCGCAAGATATATAATCTTGCTAAGCATTGACATTCCCGAACAGCCGACCGTATGATAACGTTTTGATTGAATAATTTCATCGTCCATTATACCATATTCAGCTTTTGCTACCTCTGCGCCGAGCTCAGCATGGAGCAAGTCTGGAATATCTCCATTATAACATTTCAGGCCGCATTTTTCAGCATAATTAAGCTGCCGGCCAGGATCAAACCTAGCGCAATCATGCAGCAGTCCGGCTGTTCGCGCACATATACCATCAACTCCGTATTTATTCGCTAGTTCCGTTGCTTCGATCGCTGTGCCTAAGGAATGTACATATCTATTCCAGTCAAGCTGCCTATAGAGGTTTTTTTGCATAGATACAAAGCTATCCGGAAGATACAGCATGTTTTCATATATAAACATGGCAACCCCTTCCGGCAGCCGGGAGCGCACGGCAAAGGCGTTATATACTTTTTGTCTGATATCAGTAGAGGAAATGTCAAGAGGCTGCATGTCAGAAATCAGAACCTTTGCCCCAAATTTTGAACGAAGCAAGCTGGCGGCGGATAAAAGACCGCTTTTAGATGAGTCCCTAACCACTCCGATCACGGTTGATAATTCAAATATGGTGTCTGGGTCATGCCAACCTGGCATATCAACAAGCATGTCCATTCCTGTTATAAAGAATATTTCAGCGCCTGGATATAGGCTGGAGATCCTCTCAATGGTATCCGAGGTATAGCTTTTGCCAGGACGTGCAAGCTCAATATCGCTTGCATATATGCCGTCAGCACCTTCGCATGCAAGCTCAGCCATGGAGTATCTTAAGCACGCGTCCGCGCATCCATTGGGTTTGTGAGGCGGGGAGGCGGCAACCGTCAGAAATACCATGTCAAGCGCGAATTCCTTCTTGACATGTTTCGCTATAGAAATATGCCCGTTATGTACAGGATCAAAGGTTCCTCCGAGTATACCAAGGCGCATATTTTCCTCCAGCACTCCACCGATATCCATCGGTTTATTATACTACAGAATACGGGTAAGTAAACAGGGATAAAATAAGCGGCTTGTCCGCTATTGGAAGATACAATATAATTATATAAATATAATGCGGGACGAATTCGCTATTAATAAGTCAGCAATTAACCTGATTTATAACTTAAAAGTGAAAACTCTAAAGTCTTGAATATATGCGGTTTGGCAATTTGCTATTTTGCGAGTGTTATTAATTTGAGTCTCTAAGATATATAATATTGACTGTTCAATTATGCTTGAAGTGGATATTAACGGGGGGGTATTATGTAGATGCAATAAAATAAACGAGGTGCGAATGATGCCAATTAAAAACTTTGATGAGTTGATTGCCAAGGTAAAGGGCGGAGATAAAAAAACCGTTGCTCTTATTCAGGCAAACGACACCCATGCCCTTGAGGCTATAATTGAAGCAAAAGACTTGGTAGATGCCATATTGGTTGGCGACCCTGCCAAGATAGGGGAAGTTTTGATTTCACTAGGCAAAAATCCATCAGATTTTGCTATCGAGCCGGTACCGGAAGGCACGCATCCAAGCGTGTGCGCAGCAAAGCTCATTCATGAGGGCAGGGCCGACTTCCTTATGAAGGGAAAGATAATGACTGGGGATATGCTTAAAGGCGTACTATGCCAGGAAGCTGGTTTAAGAACCGGATGCCTGATGAGCCATATTATAATTGCCGAGGTACCAGGTTATCACAAGCTCTTATGCGTCACCGACGGCGGCATGTGTACGTATCCCGATCTTGATCAAAAAAAGACTATAGTGCAAAACGCCGCGAATTTCTTTAACAGCTTGGGCTATGAAAAGGTGAATGTTGCAGCGCTCTGCGCCGTTGAAACCGTCAATCCCAAGATGCCGGAAACGTTGCATGCCGCTGAGCTCAAGCGCATGAGCATTGATGGAGAACTGGAAAACTGTTACGTTGAAGGCCCAATTTCATACGATCTTGCGATGGTAAGGGAACTTGGCGAGATTAAGGGCTATGAATGCCCATGCGCTGGGGATTTTGACATAATGCTTGCTCCAGAGATCGTCGTGGGCAATGTATTGGGAAAATGCTTTGTGTATACATGCGGGGGACGTATGGCCGGATTGGTGCTTGGATGCAAGGTCCCTATTGTAGTTACGTCACGCGGGTCGTCGTCTGAGGAAAAATATTATTCCCTGGCCCTAGGCGCTGGCGCTGCGTCCATGAAAAGTTAGCCGCCGTTAGGCAGGAGGTAAATAAATGCAAAAAATACTGGTTATAAATCCGGGTTCAACGTCCACAAAAGTTGCAGTGTTTGAGGATTTAAAACAGCTGTTTTCTATTACTATAAGGCATACCGATGAAGAATTAAAACCCTTTAAATGGGTTATGGACCAGCTGGATTTCCGCACTAAGCGGATTGAGCAGGCGATGCTTGAAAACGGACTGGACATGCAGGAGTTGACGTGCATAATGTCGCGTGGAGGCATGATACCTCCCTGCAAATCCGGCGCGTACCGCATAAACGACTTAATGGTGCAATACATGTATGGCCAGAAGGTAGACACCCACATTTCAAACGTTGGGTGCGCAATAGCATATGGTTTTGCCAAACGTTTAAACGTCCCAGCTTTTATATACGATCCAGTAACGGTTGACGAGCTAGCTCCGATAGCGCGTATTACGGGCCTGCCGGAACTTCCAAAGAAAAGTCGCGGGCACGCGCTTAACACGCATGCCATGGCGCGCCGATGTGCGGATGAAATATTGAAAAGGCCGGTTGACGAATGTACCTTTATCGTGCAGCATATTGGCGGAGGAACCAGCGTATGGCTGATTGACAAAGGCTATTCTATTGATATGTATTCGGATGACGACGCCGGATTTGCACCTGAAAGATGTGGAAAGCTTCAGGCCATGGATCTTATAAACCTATGCTACAGCGGAAAATATACACATGAGGAGATGACCAAAAAGGTAAGAGGAAATGCGGGACTTAGAGCTCATTTGGGTACGAGCGACGCTCGCGAAGTTGAGCGTATGATTGAAGGGGGAGACAGCCGTGCAAAGCTTACCTATCAGGCCTTTGCTTATGGAATCGCGAAGGGGATAGGGGATCTTGCGACGGTAGTAAACGGTAAGGTGGATAGAATTATCCTTACAGGCGGCGTAGCGTATTCAAAAATGCTTACAGGTTGGATAAGGGATAGAGTAGAATGGATAGCGCCTGTAGAGGTTATGGCGGGCGAGTATGAGATGGAGGCTCTCGCTGAAGGCGGGCTACGCGTAATGAGAGGCGATGAGAAGCCCCACGAGTTTATCCTGGGCTAAGTTGCTTTTATGCGTTTGAAATTACAGCGACATGCCATGCTGCTATTTTTGCCATATTTATGTCTAAAACATCTGGTAGATTGGCAAGTTGCCTGTTTGCCGTTGTAAATTTTGTCCAATAGGACTATAATACTTCTATATCGTAAAAGGAGAGAGTGAATAATGAGTATATCAACGCCACATAACCGCGGTGATTTGGGCGACTATGCAAAGACAGTGCTTATGCCTGGGGATCCTCTCCGCGCAAAATTTATAGCCGAAACCTTCATTCAATATTCGGAATGTGTAAATGATGTAAGGGGTATAAACGGTTACACGGGTTTTTATAAGGGTAAGCGTGTGTCCGTTATGGCGAGCGGTATGGGCATGCCGTCAATGGGAATATACTCATACGAGCTTTTCAAGTACTATGGGGTGGAGAATATAATACGTATAGGCTCAGCTGGGGCCATACTGCCTGAGCTTAAGCTTAGGTCAATAGTGCTCGCTCAGGGAGCCTGCACAAATTCAAACTATGCCGCTCAGTATGGGCTTGCGGGCACCTACGCGCCGATTGCTAGCTATAAACTGCTGAAGGCGGCGGAAGCTGAATGCGAGCGCATGAACGCCGATTATATGATTGGGAACGTTTTGTCGTCCGATACGTTCTATGACGCATCGCATACAACGGTGAAATGGGGCGCTATGGGCGTTATGGCTGTTGAGATGGAGGCTGCGGCGCTTTATATGAACGCAGCTTACCTGGGGAAAAGCGCTCTGTGTATCTGCACAATATCGGATCATCTGATTACGGGCGAAGGCTGCACCACCATCGAGCGACAGGAATCGTTTACCCAGATGATGGAGGTTGCGCTCAATATAGTACCGGCTAATTAAATTAAGGGTCATTGTAATTGAAAGCTATCTTAAGGGGGAACCATGGTTGAAATCAGGGAGGTAACTAACAAGCGCGAACTGAGAAAGTTTGTGGATTATCCAAACCAGCTGTATAAGGACAATCCGTACTTTATTCCTGCTACATATGCGGATGATCTGGAGGATTGGGACAGAAACAAGAATCCCGCGTTTGAATATTGCGACGCAAAGTGCTTTTTAGCCTATCGTAATGGTAAAATTGTCGGCAGGATTGGCGCTATAATCAGCCATAAGGCCAACGAAAAGTTCAACTGCAAGAGAATGAGGTTTACGCAGGTGGATTTTATTGATGACGAAGAAGTTTCTTCTTCCCTGTTCAGACAGGTTGAGTCATATGCAAAAGAGATGGGCTGTACAGAGGTTCATGGCCCGCTTGGCTTTACAGACCTGGACAGGGAGGGAATGCTTGTTGACGGCTTTGACCGAAAGGGCATGTTTATCACCTACTATAACCTGCCTTATTATAACGAGCACCTTGCTAGGCTTGGTTATATAAAGGATGTGGATTGGATAGAGTATCTGATTAATATACCTGAGGAACCGAACGAGCGGCTGCAGCGGCTGACGGAGATGGTAATGAAGCGCTTTAAACTGAGGGTGATGGACATCGCTAGTAAGAGCAGCATTAAGCCTGTAGCTCGCAACGTATTCAGGCTGCTTAATGATGCGTATGCCGGCCTGTACGGAGTCGTACCGCTGACCGACGCTCAGGTGGAACGGTACACAAACAAGTTTCTTCCGCTTATCAACATGAAATATACGTGCTTTGTTGAAAACGAGCATGGAGAGATGGTAGCGTTCGGCGTAGCCGCGCCTTCGATTGCCAATGCTCTTAAAAAGAGCGGGGGTAAACTTTTCCCGTTTGGCGCATTCAGGGTTCTGAAGGCATGCAGGAAAAACGATACGCTTGACCTGTTCCTGGTCGCGGTTAGGCCGGATATGCAGGGAAGCGGGGTAAACTCCATTATTTTGAACCACGTCTTGAATAATGCCATTAAGAGCGGAATTAAATATGCCGAAACAGGTCCGGAGCTGGAAACCAATGATAAGGTAATCGCTCAGTGGAAGTTCTTTGAGGTGGATCAGCATAAGCGGCGCAGATGCTATATAAAGACGATTTAATATTCGTCATCGATCTTGATAATTTAAGCCGGAGGACGCAGAATGCGTTACCTTCGGCTTGTTGTCGAGATTTGATAGCTAAGGTATTATGTTCATCAGCCTATGTCGTTTATTGTGGCCATAAATAGCGCCGCGCCGGAATCGGCATGTATAATCGCAATGGCAAACGGCCTATCGCACTTTATACTCTTTTCAGACATAGACATATCACTTTTTACAATCCCTACTCCGGCGGCTCCTGAGGCCTGAGTACCATCCTCATTTATGTCTATATTGGTGGCAGTTACTACCTGACCGATTTGAAGGTTATATCCATCCGTACCTGACACTAGGCCCGGGAAGTTTCCGGCACCGCCCATCAGCGCATCTCCCATTCCCATTGCTGAAAGTTGCTTTATTAAATCAAGATGGGTCTGTATTGACAGCTTAGGAAGCCATATACTCACCTGCTCATCGGCGCATCTGTCCAGCTCGTATATAGCCTTTTCCATAAACTGTACCGGAGAAACGCTTTCATCCTTTGGAAGCATCACAGCCATATAGAATTCATCGCCCTCGTATGGTATCAATGCGATACAGCCTTCGTTTAGTTCGGCATATTTATATACGCCGCTGCCGTACATAATATCGACGTGGGATTTGCCATTTGCTCCGTAGAATACAGCATTTGATATGGTTTTGTTCGAATCAAAGCCGACCTTCCATTTCATATCAAAATCAATGGCGCTTAAAATATACATAACGCTATCGCGCATTACGCTGTCAAAAAGCCGGTCTATTCGCCCGTTAGTTTTATCGCTTACCCAGTTGTTTATGGTTACGAGGAGTTTCTCGGTGTCGTTAAAGTCAAATGTACCCGTTTGTGCCCTGTAGTAATCCGCTATGCTACGGGAAAATTGCGATGCCAATGCATATTGCTTATCAACGATTACGGAGTTTGCCATCTTTATTCCAAAATTTCCGTCTAATGTGTTCAATAAGGCGGCATTACTTTTGGCAAGATCTTCAGCTGAAAGGGACGTACACATTGCCGTTTGCATGGCGCTGAGGGCTTCGTTGTCAGCGCCGAGCATGGCCATCTGCATTGACATTGAAAGTGCGGCTGGCGATACGGCGCCTGTCCAATCCTCCCCGAGTTGCTCTATAAGGTTTAAAGAGAAGGCATAGCTGTCCCTAACAAATCCACTATCCACGCTTCCAGTGTATCTGGTAGAGCCGGAAAGGCTTAAAAAACCTGACGCTACTCCTGGTACAGTCGCCGCACCAGTCCCAGAACCGTCGGTACCATCGTTTCCATGTGTCGGTGCAGGCGTTACGGAGGGCGCACATCCAGTAAGAATAAGCAGTATGAGCAAAAACATGGGCAGTTTTACCCTTTTCATCTAAAGTTCCCCCAATCTCAATTGATATACATTTATAAATTGCTTTATCCTTAATAAAACGTAGGCTTAGGGCATTTGGTTGCAATTAACATGTTAGCAATTCATATCTATTAAAAGCGGTATCTAACGTTGCCATATTATTCTGCCTGATATATAATTAAAATATGAATAAAATAATTAAAGAAAAATTAGAGCTTCTGCCTGATAAGCCTGGCGTTTATAAAATGTATGACAGTGGAGGAACCATTATATATGTCGGAAAGGCTTTAAGCTTAAAAAACCGTGTGCGGCAATACTTTAGATCCCAAAAAGGGATGGAGCCGAAGGTTATTGCAATGGTGTCCCATATTGCGGACTTTGAATACGTTTTGACTGGAAGCGAGGCGGAGGCTTTTGCGCTTGAAAGCAATCTTATAAAGGAACTCAGGCCAAGATACAATATACTGCTTAAAGATGATAAACATTTCCCGTACCTGCGGGTGGATTTAAGGCAGAACTATCCAAGGTTTGAAGTAGTACGCCGCATTAAACAGGACGGCGCAAGGTATTTTGGCCCATACATAAGCGGCTATACGCTGAAAGAATCCTTGGAGACAATCAGGGATTACTTTCCAATCCGGCAATGCAAAAAGGACATTACTAAGGCAATAGCTAGAGGTGAGCGGCCGTGCCTTATGCACCATTTGGGGCGTTGCTGTGCTCCGTGCTCAGGTAAAATCGACAAAGAGCGCTACCATCAAATGATAAATGAAGTAGTTGCATTTCTTGAGGGTAATACAGAAAGGTTATTGGATGAGTTGCGGGAGCAAATGAGCGAATTAGCACAAAGGATGGACTTTGAACAGGCGGCAAAACTGCGCGACCGGATAAGCGCGATCTCCAGTCTGGGAGATAAGCAGAGGGCTATTACGGTAACCGATAAGGACTGCGATGTTTTCGCGCTATGCAGGGATGAGCTGAATATTCTTATATTTTCCTTATTCATAAGGTCGGGCAAGGTTGTAGGAGCCGAACCATTTTATATGTCCGCGGACAGTGAAACAAACGGCCTTATAATGGGGTCATTTATAAAGCAATTTTATTCGGAAACAAGGAACGTCCCCAGGGAGATACTTGTAAGCGATGTTCCAGAGGAGCTTGACGCCCTTTCCGATTGGCTTAGCGGTTTGAGGGGGAAAAGAGTGTTTATAGTACAGCCACAGCGGGGAGAGAAGCGCAAATACATTGAAATGGCTGCTGAAAATGGAAAGGATACGCTTACTAAGCAAAGGGAGCTTAAGCGGCGGGAATGGGAGCGGGGCGAAGGGGCGCTGGCCGAGCTATGCGCTATAATAGGACTGGATGTACTTCCACATCGTATTGAATGCTATGATAACTCGCATATACAGGGCAGGGATGCCGTAGGAGCAATGATCGTGTTCATTGATGGAAAACCTGAGCGCAAGGAGTACAGAAGGTTTAGAATCAAGGCGGAAGCAAACGGCGACGACTACCTTGCCATGGACGAGGTGCTGAGAAGACGGTTTAAAAGGGCCCAGGACGGGGATGAGAAGTTCAAAAGTCTGCCCGATCTGATTGTGGTTGATGGCGGAAGGGGGCAGCTCAACGTAGCCATGCGTGTTCTTGAGGACTTTGGGATTCCGCATGTGCCTGCGATTGGCCTGGCGGAGCGCAACGAGGAGGTTATTCTCCCCTTTGCGGATGAGCCGCTAGCCCTGCCAAGAAAAAGTCCTTCCCTGCATTTGCTCCAGAGAATCAGGGACGAGTCGCACAGGTTTGCAATAAGTTACCACAGAAGCCTAAGGCAGAAGAATGCGCTGTTGTCCGTATTAAGCAGGGTTGACGGAATAGGGGATAAAAGGCGCAGGGCGCTGTTCGAAGCGTTCGTTACGCTTAATTCAATAAAAGAGGCTTCCATTGAGGATCTGGCCGCGGTAAAAGGGATGAGCAGGCCGTCCGCGGAGGCCGTATATAACTATTTCCATGAAAAGCCGGATGACGAAGGGATGAAAGGATAATAATTTATTAAAATAAGGCCTGTAGGACTTGATTTGACACAAAAGGACTAGGGTGAGATAATTAATATGGATTATTTAAGTATATAGGGGGGCTTAATGGGCTATAAACTGTTGGCGCTTGATGTGGACGACACCCTGCTTCCGCCCAATAAACGCATATCTGACGGGGATAGGGAGGCTGTATTCAGGGCGGCCGAAGCCGGAGTATATGTTACAATAGCTACGGGCAGAGGGTATCTTGGCTCTTCGCCGATATGGCGGGAGCTAAAAATCAATGGCCCTGTGATCAACTACGGAGGAGCTACGGTTACGGATACGCGGACAAATAAGCCCCTTTATTCAACACAGCTGTGCCCTGAGCTTGTCGCTGAACTTTTAGAACTTGCTAAGGATTTGAATGTGCACGCTCATATCTACCAGGGCGACGGTATTGTTTATGAAGCAGAACATGAGTGCGCTGTAATATATCGCAACGCGCTTGGGTTGCCCTATATGATTGATCCGGATATACGGAAAAGGCGATGGACGAACGTACCAAAGGTGCTGTTTATTACTGACAGGGTTAAAGATTTAGCGCCAATGTTGAAAAAGCGCTTTGAACACAGGCTGGAGGTAGCGCTTTCGAGTCCAGGCTTCATTGAATTCAACTGTTTAGGCGTTCATAAGGGCAGCGCTGTTGAGTGGCTGGCGTCTCGGATGGGCGTAAAAAGGGATGAGATTATCGCAATCGGCGATAATACGCTTGACAGCGAAATGCTGATATATGCAGGCCTTGGAGTGGCCGTTGCCAACGCCTCCCCAGAGGTTAAGGCGATTGCCGACGTTATATCCCCTTACGGGGCAGGGGAGGCGGTACGGTGGGCCATTGACAACTATATCTGTAAGCCCGATATGCAAGGTGAAAGATGAGTTATTATGTCGGAATAGATATAGGCGGGACTAAAATTGCGGCAGGAATTTTATCCGAACGCTTTGAGATTGAAATGAAGGAAGTCATTCCATTTCCAAAGGGCAGGGACGTCTCATATATAGCGGTCATGATACGTTCAATGGTATTAAGCGCCCTTGGAAAGCTGGGTTTAAGCCTTGATGATATAAATTGTATAGGAGCCGCAGTGCCAGGCAGCGTAGACCTTAATTCAGGGAGGATTATACATGCGCATAATCTTGGACTTCACGACGCGCCGCTTGGAAGAGCGCTTACCGATGCGTTCAATACGCACAGGGTATTTATTTTAAACGATGCTAACGCAGCCGGCTATGCGGAGCTTTACGCGGGGGCATTGACGGGCAAGCGCACTTCAATCTGTATCACGCTGGGCACAGGCGTTGGCAGCGCCCTGATAATCAATGGCGCGCTGTTTAACGGCGGACTAGGAAATGGAACAGAGGCGGGGCATATGGTGCTGGACTATGACGGGTTAAAATGCACCTGTGGACTTAGGGGATGCGCTGAAACGCTTTGCAGCGCATCCGCTATTGAACTAATGGGCAAAAGGCTGTCTGAGGAGGGAAGCGCCCCTATGTTGTTTGATGCTGCTGGACATGATTTAGGGAATATAACCGCAAAACTCATAATTGACAGGGCAGCTGTAGGCGACTCCGACTCACTCGGGATATTTATGGACTATATTGACGCGCTTGGATCATACGTAGCTTCGTTAATGAACGTATTTGATCCGGAAAGCGTAGCGGTCGGGGGAGGCATATGCAATGCGGGGGACTTCCTGTTTAGCAATCTGAGAAAAGACGTAGACGAAAAATGCTTTTTCAAGAATCATGGAAGCATTGTGCAGGCAAAGTTTCTAAACGATGCTGGAACGGTAGGCGCTGCCGCCGCAGCGAAAGAAAAGTATGACGGAGTATCAGCCTATTGATTATAAATATACAATAACGGTAATAACTTAAAGGGGGAAATTAGAATGTCAGTAATGTGCGCGGTATTCGTTCCGGAAGGAATAGCTATGGCTACGGACAGCAGAATGACGGTGACAGCTGTAAACAACAATGATAAAAGCAAGAGTATGATGTTTTCCATTTCCGACAATGCGCAAAAGATAGTGCTTCTTAACAAGGTAAAGATAGGGATAAGCGCATGCGGACAGGCTGTGCTGGACGGCAAGACCATATCGGACTATCTTCGAATATTTGAGATAAACGAAGTGCGTGAGGACGACGATGTAACCGATGTAGCAAACAAGCTGTTTAAGTATTCCTCAAAGCAGCTCAACAATATGCCGCCGACGAATTTCTTTGTATGCGGCTATGCACAAGACGAACCCTTTGTCTACTCGGTAAACAAAACAATAACCAGGAATAACATGAAAAACGGACAAATACAATACTCAACCGTGTGGTCGGGAGAACCTACTGCTATTACAAAGCTTCTAAACTCACAGCCTCCCATGATGCTTAACCCGGGCATGATGCCGTTAAAGGACGCCATTGACTTTTCTGAGTTTTTGGTAGACGTAACTATAAAGTATCAGAGGTTTGAATCCAAGGTAAAGACGTGCGGCGGGGATATAGATCTGCTTGTTCTTACTAAAGATGATGCTTTTTGGCATCAGCATAAGGTGTTCAAGCCGTTAAGATAAAACGATGGTAGGATAGCTTCAGTTTGTCAGGATAACCCTCACAAATTATTCACTTTGCGTTCATTGCACGTTCATTTGTATCGGTTACACTATAAGCGTAACAGTAATACCTCCCCAACAAACCTCCTAAGATGATCGGGCCAAGGCGTAAAATGCGCCTTGGCCCGACCCCATTTATATATACTTTTATATAAACATTATTTTCTAAATAACTCAATATAGATTAGTTATGCTTGTTCGCCTTTTTGCAAGGGCAACTTAAACCAGCGATGACCGTATGCACTCAGGACTGGTTATAAAGCGCAGCTCCATTGACAGACGTTCAGGTATGTTTACACGCTCCCGTAATCTATGTATTGGATTTGTTTACACTTGTTTGGGGGAATTGCTTTTGCGAATAAATAGGGAATCACTCGCATATCGTTCGGCGGTTTTGGCTGCGTCCAATATACTGCTTCAGATTATGGGGTTTGCCTATCGCATAGCCTTGAGCCGCCTAGCCGGCGCCGAGGGCATGGGCGTGCACGCTTTGTCGATGCAGGTCTATTCCGTGCTCTATTCCGTTTGCATATCGGGAGCCGCGGTTGCAGTAACAACGCTTAGCGCCAGACTTTACATAAAAAGTGGAATACATAGCGTCCAAAGGCTTATGAGGTTTGCCGCCACCGTTTTTCTCATTATACTTGCGGTTATGACGTGCCCTGTGCTAATGCTAAGGGAGGGAATAGCGGTAACGCTTTTGGGGGATGGCCGCGCTTCTATGGCATTATGGCTGATTCCGCTGTGTATAATGCTCACCGGGCTTGAGAACGTCATGAAATCGGCGCTTCTTGGCATGGGTAAGGTTCGCAGGACTGCGGTATCGGAACTGGTAGAGCAGGGGATACGGTTTACGCTTGTGATATTGCTGTTGAGCAATCTGTCAAATGGCGACTATGAGTACATCGCCTTTTTGATAGTGGTTGGAATGACGCTAAGCGAGATATTTAGCGTTAGTTTTCTTGGAATATCATTCTTTAGATTTTTAAAAAAAGAAGGGAAGCTCTCCCGCCCATACGCCTCCCCGATTGCTAAACGTTTTTTTGATATTGCTCTTCCATCCGCAATGACCTCTATATGCGCTACGCTTCTCTCATCAGCGTCTACGGTTATTTTCCCTGCAAGGCTGATGGTGGCGGGTTTTTCAAACTCTGAGGCTGTGAGCATGCTTGGGGTGATTTCTGGAATGGCAGAACCGTTGATGTCCCTGCCGATGGCCTTTGTAGGAGCGATGTGTACGGTACTTATGCCATCTATATCCGGGCGCTCCGAGATTGGGGATATAAATGGAGTCAGGCGTAAATCGAACAAGGCTATCAGGGTAGCCGCCTTGTTCTCTTTGGCTACCGCTCTTATGATCCCGTTTGCATCCGTATTATGCGAAGCGCTGTTTAAACAAAGGATAACTCTTCTTTTAGCTGTAATGCTTGGGGTAAAGACGGTTATAGGCTATTTCCTTGTTGTTACAATCAGCATACTTAACGGCATATATGAGCACAAGCGTGTGTTGCTAAACTCAATAATCGGCGAGCTTTTGCAGTTAGGCCTTATCTGGATGTTAACGGCGGTTCCGGAACTTAACATATACGGATATTTGGCGGGCATGGTAGTAGGGGATGGGTTGCGCCTTATTCTTAACCTCAGATGGGTTAAAAAATCGCTTAAAAATTAACATAAGCGTACTCGCTATTTATACTTGCATTTTAAGCCATTCGTGCTAAAATGATATTGAAATTTATATGGAGGTGTAAATATGGCATATTTTATCAATCAGGATTGTATATGTTGTGGTGCCTGCGCAGGAGATTGCCCTGTTGGTGCGATCAGTGAGGGCGACGGCTGCTTCGTAATTGATCAGAATACTTGCATAGACTGCGGAGCCTGTGCCGCCACATGTCCTGTCGGAGCTCCAAATCCGGCGGAAAACTAATTTGATTTAAACCTATAGAGGGAATGTATGTAGTTACATGCATTCCTTTTTTAAATCCTTCAAAAATAGAACTGGATATATTTAAAGCCTTTCAGAATTTAACTGAAAGGCTCTTTTTAATACCATTGGCTGACAAATCTTAAATACGATCCTGATCAACGGGCGTGTCTGTATGATACGCCGGAATCCAAAGCTATTCCTTTAGCCGTGAACATCTCGCTTACGGTAACAAGCTGATACCCTCTGCTTATTAATTCGGGGATGATCTCCTCGCATGCTTCCGCCGTAGATGTATATAGGTCGTGCATAAGTATAATATCGCCGTCCTTTACATCTTTTAGCGTTTCGCTTATTACAGCATCCTTATTACGGCTTTCCCAGTCCCGGGTATCTATCGACCAAAGTATAAAAGGCATCTCCATGGTTTCCCTGACGCGCTCGTTCATGCTTCCGTAGGGCGGCCTCAACAGCGTTGGCGTCATTCCTGTAATATCCCTTACTGTGTTGTTTATATAGTCGCGCTGAACAATTATTTCGTCGTCAGTGAGTGAAGTAAGTTTCTTGTGATCTTTTGTGTGATTTCCAATTTCGCAGCCCAATTCAACCGCACGCTCTATGTGCTGCGGATAGGCTGTAAGAAACTGGCCCTGTACAAAAAAAGTGGCCCTGATTCCGTACCTCTCAATTAAATCAAGTATTTTTCCAGTAACTTGGGCGCTTGGTCCATCATCAAAGGTAAGCGCAACCATTGGTTTACCATGATCCACATTAGGCCCCAATGTGGGTATAACAGGGGCGGGGGTAGTAAGATCCGGTGTAGTAACGGGAGTGGCCTGCGCAGAAGGATTGGGAGTATAAATGAGTATATCAACTGGCGTATTCTCCGGAAATGCCGGGGCATCTACCTCGATGCTAGGTGGAATAACCGGCGACATCATACAGCCACAGGTAAAAATACATACAATTAATGATACTATACAAAGTTTCAAAACATTTCTTTTGTTCATCTTTACACTCCCTTTAATTTTGCGCTGGCATCGACACTTTCCAACACGTTACATTATAATTCTAAGACTGGTTATGACATAAGTCAATGATATTATGGGAAATTGTGCAGGAATGTTTATAATTAATTTTTTGCAAGTTAAGGTATAAAATATGTTATATTCTTGTTGATTAACATTATAAAGGTATAAGTTTGAATGAATAGGATATTATTTTAAAAGGTCATGTTTGGCAAATTTATATGTTAATCAACGCAATGGTTGTTGATATATAACGCTGTTTAGGGTATTAATGATAGATTATAATTGGAAGGAAATTAAACAAATGGAATTAATTCTGTTAAACTTGTTTTGGTATAGAAATATATTAGTGTTAAATTCCATGAGTGGCTAAAACGCATTTTGCGCACGGTCTGAGTGGGATGAGGCATGCCGGAGTCCTGGTTATTCCAAAATTATTGTAAACAAGATCCTTCATTTGGGAATTGGTCATTACGGGGTTAGCGCTGCAGGCCATTAAAAGCCCTGTAAGGAATACAACCGATAGAGCCAGGCAGAGCAGACGAATGCCACTTTATCTTGACTGCCGCGTCACAGCCCACCCCCTAAATACTCAATTTTATCATCAGTCCCTTTTCAACCTCCATAATTCATCATATGCCAAATCCCAGGCGCACTTATTGGATAAACATAGCGTCCCCAAAGCTAAAAAACCGGTATTTTTGCCTTACGGCTTCGTCATACGCCCTTAGTATCTCCTTACGTCCAGCAAAGGCGCTGATAAGCATCATAAGCGTTGACGCAGGAAGGTGGAAATTCGTAAGCAGAGAGTCTACAAGCCTGAATCTATAGCCAGGGGTTATGAAAATATCCGTATCTCCCGAACCCGAATGTACGGCGCCGGCTTCATCCGCTATGCTTTCAAGCGTTCTGCATGATGTAGTTCCAACCGCAATGACGCGGCCGCCACGGCTGCGCACTTCATTTATAACATCGGCGGCTTCTTTGCTTACCTCATAGTGTTCTGAGTGCATATGGTGTTCCTCAACGTTTTCCGCGGATACGGGTCTGAAGGTTCCAAGACCGACATGCAGCAATATATCAACTATATGGACGCCCTTATGGCGGAGCTGGTCGATGAGTTCCTGGGTAAAGTGAAGTCCAGCGGTCGGAGCGGCTACAGAGCCGTTTTCACGGGCGTAAATGGTTTGATATCTCTCCTTTTCATTAAGCCGTTGGGTAATATAAGGGGGGAGGGGGATATCTCCGGCTCTGTCAAGCACCTCCTCAAATATACCGTCAAAGTCGAACTTTACTATCCTTCCGCCGGAGTTTGTAGGTTCCATTACAGTAGCTGCAAGTTCGCCGCTTATATCGTATATCTGCCCGCTCCTGGCCTTCCTGCCAGGTTTCACAAGCGCCTCCCAATGATTTCTATCAATCCGTTTCAGAAGAAGAAACTCCATGCTTCCGCCTGTATCCCTTCGATGGCCGTAAAGGCGGGCAGGGATTACTCTGGTTGTGTTTCTTACCAAGGCGTCTCCGGCATTTATGTGATTTATTATATCTGAAAAGACCTCATGGCTGATAGATGCATCCTGCCTGTTATATACCATAAGCCTGGACTGGGACCTTATCGGCGCGGGCGCCTGTGCGATAAGCTCTTTAGGTAAATCATAGTAAAAGTCACTTGTTTTCAATTAAATCTTCCTTTCATTCGGAAACCGATACAATGTATTATGATATTATAATAAAGTTTGATTTATATTACAACTAAACGGATAAACAAAGGTCAATGGCTTTTGAATGGGCGGAAAAACTGCTTGCCGGCTTACAATTTGTTTTGGTAGGTTTCGTTTTTGTTAAATGAAAATGGGCAGGTAAGCCACAAGGGGGCTTACCCGCTCCAAAAGCAAAAGGGAGAGGGCGTGTTAAGGACGGCGTAGCCGTTTGCCCGATGAACCATGTTCTTTTGCGATAGCAATGATTATCCCAGGTTTGGATGGTTTGGACACCACCTCGATTTGTGTGGCGTTGGTGGGTTTTTTCAGCGATTTCATAAAGGCGACTGTCAAAATAGTGGCTATAAGCATAGCAATTAAGTCGGCGACAGGCGCGGCAAAAAGGATTGCTTCCACTCCGCCAAACAGCTTTGGGAAGATAAGAATCAGCGGAATAAAGCAGACAACGTCACGGATCAGAGATGCAACTACTGCGTGTACCGGCTTGCCGACCGCTTGAAAGAAAATGGAAGTCATTTTAACAATACAGGTAAATATAATTAATATAAGGAATATACGGAATGTTTTTTCCCCGAATGCCCAGTAATATTCAGGATTTGGAATGTTGGTTGGCTGGCCGAACATTCCCACAACGGCATGTGGCGCAAACTCGAAAAGCAAGGTCGCGGCAAGTCCGATTACTACCGTACAGAACAGGATTTTGCGATAAAGCTCCCTAATTCTGTCATGGTTATCTGCTCCCATATTATAGCTGATGATGGGCTGACATCCGAGCACAATTCCTACAACAAGGTTAATTACAACGGTAAAGACCTTACTTTCAATGCCGATGATGGCGATTGGGATGTCAACACCGTACTGAGACATTGCGCCGTATTTGGCGAGCATCATGTTGCATACAAGTGAGATGATTACAATGGTCATTTGTGTAATAAAGGAAGATGCGCCAAGCTGCAACGCGCTACGAAACAACTTGAAATCCGGGATAAAACTTTTAATAGCTAACCGAAACGTTTTGGTTCGGAAAAAATAAATCAAGGTAATTGCAAGGGAAGCCGTTTGACCAATTACCGTAGCCAATGCGGCGCCTGTCATGCCCCACTTAAAGCCGAAGATAAATACAGGGTCGAGAATAATATTGGTAATGGCGCCCACCACCATCGACGCCATCGACCACTTTGGGCTTCCGTCTGCACGGATGATAGCGTTCATCATATTGGACAGCATATTGATTGGGAAAAATACGAGAATGATATTAAAATATTCGATCGCCATGCCGATGCTGTTTTCCGATGCGCCAAATAAGGTAAGCAGCTGTTCTTTGAGGGGGAAGAAGATTGCCATAAGAACAACGCTGGAAATAAGAGTGGCCGTGATGCCGGTGCCGATGGCTTTATGCGCGTGTTGGGTGTCATTTTTTCCTTGGCAGATACCTAAATATGCGGCGCAGCCATCACCAAAACACCATGAAAATGCCTGCGCAATGATAAAGATAGGGAAAACGACACCAGTCGCGGCGTTGCCAAGTGCACTGAGTTCACTGTTTCCAATAAAGATTTGGTCAACAATGTTGTAAAGGGCACTGACGAGAAGCGATAGCACGCAGGGTATTGAAAATTTCAACATTAACTTTGAAATTTTCTCGGTGCCTAGAAACTGTGAATGTTCGTTCTGATACATATTACCTCCAAAAATTAAAATAGTATTTGGAGTCTTTATTAGAGAAAAGCTACCTGAAAACTGCGAAGAACGTAAAAAAACAACGTAAAATCTGCCGAGATTCTACGCTGCTTTCGCTGTTCGACTTAATTATAATAACATAGACCAAAGAAAAATCAAAGAGATAAATTAAAAAAGTTTTGCCAAGGCAAATTTTATTTAGTATTATTGGCCCGATGTTGTGTTGCCACTATTTTACGATAATTCGGTCTATCTGCCCAGCTTACCGCTTACCCCGTTCCAGTCCCATACTAAGCAAAAGTTCAGATTTCCCAAACGCTTTCACCATTACCCTGACTTCCACGGCAGACAGCTTGTAATAGTCAATGCCCTGCATACCCAACAGGGTGGCAAGCTGCTTCTCCTGCGTTCTGCCTTTGGCTTCCGGGCCCCTCCTCCTCTATGGCTGCTTTCATTTGCGTCGCAACGGGCGTTTCAGGGGAGCTGGTGCTGTCCATCTTATTGGCTTTGCGGATATCCTGTAATATGTCATCCATATCTTTCTTACCCTTTTGCTATTCAAACGTATGCTAGTGTAAAACCTGGTATCAGGATTACACGGATAGTTACTGTATTCACAATCCAATTAATTTTTCATATTATGCATAAAGTATAATCCATATTGGAGGTATTTTAATGAGCAAACGCTTATTTACAATAGTAGCAAGCGCAATAGCCGTTATGTTTGTGTTGGCGCTTCTCCCTTTAAGGGCTTATGCGCTACCACCGTCATCCGACACGATATACCCGGGCATTGACGTGAGTAAATGGCAGGGAAGCATAGACTTTAACAGGGTTAAAGCTGATGGAATTAAGATAGTATATATACGGGCTGGCGCGGGAAACGATTATAAGGACCCGTACTTCGAACGAAATTATGATAATGCGAAGGCCGCAGGGCTTGATATCGGGTTTTATCACTCAATGACGGCCCGCTCCGTATCGGAGGCCGGGCAACAGGCCAGGTTTTTTGTATCGCTGCTTGCGGGAAAAACCGCCGATTGTATGCTTGCAATGGACTTTGGTTCCGGAGGTCAGCTTCCGGTATCAACTTCAAATACGGTGGCGATAGCGTTTATGCGCGAGGTTGAGAGGATAAGCGGAAAAGACGTTATGATCTATACCAGCACAAACGGCGCAAAAACGAGGTGGAGCAATGCGCTGGCGAGCGAATTCCCGCTTTGGGTTGCACAATATGGCCCGTCAACGCCAAGCGATAATGGAAAGTGGGATACGTGGGTAGGTTTCCAGTATTCAAATACGGGCAGGATCGATGGAATTCCCGGCGATGTTGATCTGGACCGATTTACACAAGACGCCTATTTAGCCGATAATTCTCCGATACCCGGCAACGAACCGGATCCCATTCCCGAGGATATTAAACTAATAAGGATAACAGTTGTACGTGGTGATTCGCTTTCGCTCCTTGCCCGCAAATACGGAACAACCGTAGGCAGCCTTGCAAGGCTTAATGAAATAAAGAACCCTGATCTAATCTATATAGGGGAGAAGTTGTATGTATTGGTCGGCGGAAGCTTCAACGCGCCCTGCTACGATACATACCAGATAAAGAGGGGAGATACCCTTTCAAAGATAGCGTATAGGTTTAGCACAACCGTACAGCGCTTGGCCGCCATAAACAGTATTGACAACCCCGATCTTATATATGTTGGCCAAACCATAGATATTGGATACTGTAAGGATGAGAAATAGCCTGTACTGGAACGTTGATATAGTTAGAAGGGCATAAGGGGGCGGATGAAATTCCGCTCCCCTAGACTTCAATCAGCACTTCTATATATGAGGTCTATCACACGCCAATAGCTGAGGGGGCAAACCTAACTTTAGTATACAAGACTAGCTTACGAGCACCGTACTGCAAGAGCGGCGTCTATCAATGCTTCGGCGCTGTCCGCAGTCAGTATATCTCCTCCATGCCAATTTCGGAGTTATACCCCCGTATGGCTATCATATTGCCGTCCATGGGTTGAATTACACGATATTCCTATGCGTTCGCATACGCCAGATATTAAAAGGAGTTATACTTGTATGTGGATGCGCGCTGCTTTAGTATTTTAAATTCATCGATGTTCAATATAATGCCTCCGTACATGTGGAAAGTTGGTTTCTAAGCAATAAAGCCCAATGAGCTTAATGCTTGGATTAATGGGAATATGCGGTTTTAGCATGAATGGATTGTTTAGTCATCAAGGGCCGCAAGTATTCCGTCGAGCGCCCTTTTGCGGTGGCTGACGGCATTTTTAGACTGTGGGTCTGCCTGGGCAAAGGAACAGCCAAGTTCATCACAGAAAAATAAGGGATCATATCCAAAGCCGTTATAACCGCGTTTTTCCCGCAGTAAAGTGCCTTCAACGAATCCAATAGCGGTTATATCCGGTTTATTTCTCCTGGCCATGGCCATGGCGCAGGCAAAGCGGCACGTACGCTTGCCATCCGGTACATCCTTCATCAAATCCAATAGCTTTTGGTTGTTTGCCTCGTCGTTATGCCCCTCGCCCGCGAAGCGTGCGCTTAATATGCCGGGAGCACCGTTGAGAGCGTCAACGACAAGGCCGCTGTCATCGGCAAGCACGGCGTCTGCGTCAGACGAAATGTTTAAAACCTGGGTTGCCTTCTTCAAAGCGTTTTGAGCAAAGGTCATTCCGTCTTCTACAACGTCTATATCAATGCCAGCGTCACAGAGCGATAGGATTTCGTCAAAGTGCGCTCCTAGGATCTGCTTAATCTCCCTGACCTTGTGGGAATTATTGGATGCTATAATGAGTTTCATAGGATTCTCCCGTTTTTGCCCATTATAGCATCCGGACATTTGTTTTTAAAGCCTAAAACTCGTTAGCATATAATGGAGCGCTGACGCTTCCTGAGCTGAACTCATACTCAGTCCCGTCGACGAGTATTATAAGCTCCGAAACGTTCCCAAACCCGCACGCGGTCAGGAATAGCGTTTCATATGCTGCAACATCAAGCCCGGGCGAGTAGGATATATCAGAAAACGCACTGCTCAGATTTACCGTTGCCGTATTGTCAGTAATGCTTGCGTCTATCAGGCGCGTCCCCTCGGGAAAGCAGGATCTGAGTCCTGAGAGTTTGGGCCCGTCTACCAAAGAGGCCGCGGCGTCGTAAAACGTCATGGATTCGGTTGAATATACGGTTACGGGTATGTTTAAGTTAGCCGATTGGTTGGTATAGTAAAGCGTGTATGGATGGACAGTATCCGATGTAGAGGTAGCCAGATCGGCGTTTTCGGGATTAAGGCTTATCCTGCCCGAATTTTCAGGCAATGGAGTGCCGTGTGGAAGCTTTCCTCCCTTGCCGTTGACGGTGATGGAAACTGTCTCAATGGTCGGAAATTCTGTGAGAGTATTTATAATCGCTGTAATCATTCTTATTTCAGCGCTTTGGTCGCTAAGCTTTGGAAGGTTCAATAGGTTAACGCGCCCGTGCTCCTTCTCGTTGATGCTCAGCTCAAATGTTACTCCCTCTGGGATAACCGTGTTAAGCCCCATCGCCGATGTGGACGAGATGTTGGCCTCCGTGCCGACCAGGCATTTCAGCGCTGCCTTGCCTATACCCTCTTCCCAGGGAATCAGCTTCATAACGGGAACTATAAAGCCTTCGTCGCTTGCGTAATAGATGATAGTTCTACGCCAGCCGGCCTCAGAATTTACCGGTTGCTCAAGCTGGTTGTCAGGATCAGCGATTGTGTCCTTAGGTTCGTTCGTGCCTCCACATCCAACTGCTGTCAGCGTTATTATAACGCAGATGAGTATTGAAAAAAGCCTTTTAATCATATCTAAAAGCCCCCTGTGCGTTTTTAATAATATCTATTCGGCAAAGGGAGATATAATAACGCAAATGTTCTTATGATTGCTTTGCGCAGGGATAAATATTGAGAATTAACTGCATAAAAGGGGTGGAGTCAGCAATAATAAGCAATAAAAAATTATTGCCGGACGGATTATATCCGTCCGGCAATAACAATGCGTCGAAAATCCCGATCATTTAACCTCATCGGTCATGGTGTTTTCCACATTAGAATCCTCAATACTCGCAATGGCGCCCCTGGCAAACACGAGCCTAGCCTTATCCGGGCCGACCGAGATCGTAACAATATCATCCCTTACCGAAGTGACTGTGCCGTATATCCCTCCTATTGTGCGGATACGGTCGCCAACCTTGATTGCAGCAAGCATTTCCTTAACCTTTTTTTCACGTCTGCGCTGAGGAACTATCATTATTACCAGCATAACGACCATAAGAATAATTATTAGGCCTGGGCCTGAAAAGAAAGATCCTATGGCATTAACTATGTCTTCACCCATCGAAGTTACCGTCCTTTAATAAATTCTGCAATTAAACATGCTACACTAAATCATATAACAGACTGAAAGCCCGGTCAAGCGTAGTTTTAAATATAGACAAAAGTTTCACAATTAATATCTTTCAAAGGAGTAAAAACGCTCACGATCGCACTCAAACATGGACATAAGCGATGCATATCCTGTTCCACTCATTAGCGCAGCCTCATCAAGTGGCTTTATAACGTTGAAGACAGCCCTTGCGGAGCACCCATATTTGGATAGTGGGTGGCCTATAGGAAGGGGTGCGCTGACGCTTTTAAACCCGCGGCATAAATACCTAATAAGCGGCATTATGTCAACTCCTGCAATTTCGCTTACAAATGCCATTTTGCCGTCCGAATAGTACAGGGCATAGGCGTTGCCGATCCTTATGTTGGATGCGCCCGCTATCGAAAACTCCTCCAGCAGCAGCTCAAAATCGTATGGACTTCTCACAGTATACCCGTCGTACCGGCTCATGAAATCATTATATATCAAAAGCATATCCGCAGCGTTTAAACTGACAGGGGAATGTGTATCCGCCATGCTTAAGTCTTCACATTCGAATATACACTCAAGCCTCTCGACAAATGGAATATATCCAAATCTCGCATAGAATTTTGGATCAAACGGCTGCAAAACGGTTGCCTCAAACCCCTGTTTGGACATATAGCTGAATGCCCATTCAAATACCCGCGTTATTACGCCCCGATTTCTGTATTCCGGAAGGGTCGCCACGCCTGCTACAAAGGCGACGGGCTTTCCGACGCCTCCCATTTTAATACTTTGTGGAATAATGTGCATATTAGCAATCATTTTATTCATTTCAAATGCGGCGACTATCATCCTGGGTGATGTGCGTCGAGAAAAATAATAGTCTAAAAATGGCCCTTCGTCCTCAGGAAAGCATATGCTCCATAATCTTTTTGCGCTTTCATATGAAGTATCGTCAATCACTTTAATGTCCATCTTTCATTACCGCCTGTCTAATATATGCTTTAACTCAGGTTCATGACCTTTTCGATAAGGTTAAGCCCGGTTTGGCAACGTATTTTTGTATAAGCTCAACCGGCCTATAGGATAGCTTTGCCTTGCGAAGGCCCTCTATGCCCATATCCTCTTCCCTATTGATGTATTTTACGCCGCTCCATTCATGCTCCGCAAACTGCTGATTTATTACGCTGTATATTCCCTCAAAGCTCTCGTCGGCCTTCTCTATATGAATTACGGCCATATCTTCATTTATAAGCTGCCCTAGGGAAAAGGCGCGCAGCTTGCCGCCGATCCTTATTCCTCCGCCCTTAACACCGAGTACGTCCATATTTGCTATTGCTGCTTTAATCGCATCGAGTTCACCCAACATACCGGGAAGCAGTTTATCCTTTTCATGCAGCCAAACTGAATATACTTCCAGGCACTCGCCAAGCATATCGGGCGTAATGCGTATATATTCAAAGTTGTACTCAGATTTAAACCTGTTGATATGGTTGCGTTTGCTGTGGAGTTTCTTCCCAGAAAGCAGTATCAAGTCCCTAGACATATATACATAATCAAAGTTATCGCGATCCTCAGTAAGTATATGCCCTGGGCAGCAGGAGACAAATTTTTCTCTAAGCGGCCCGCTAATAGCTTTGTATATGGGAGAGTAGCCTGAATCATACATATACTCATCGGACAAACGCACAGCATCTCCATAATCACGGCCTATATCCAAAGTAAGCGGAGCTAACATAAATGGATCGTCATTTCCGTATCTTAGCTTTACATAAAGCGCTGATTCATATTCGGCAACTTTAATTCTGCCGTTTATCCCCCAGATTAGAAGGTTTGTGAATGTGTATTCCGATCCTGACAGCCTCCAACTGTTAATGTAGCGATCTACAAGAGCTTTCATC
>URFJ01000011.1 GCA_900547135.1 uncultured Eubacteriales bacterium
AATAGCAAGCGGCGGAAGATATTCGCCGGACCTTGCGGCATATACGTCAAGGAGCTTACTTACAAGCTCGCTTTCAGGGCTTACATAATGCCCCGGCTGTATGCTGCTGCCCGACAACTCCAACCCCATGGGGGCGAACGCGTTAACCACTGCATTCAGCGCGTCTTCAGCTTTGCGCGACGTTGGAACCCTCATATCGATGGCGAACTCGGCTAAACCGTTTTCATCCCAGTGAATCACGCCCGGATTAAGCGTCATTCTGCCTGAAGCGTCGGTAAGATCAAGGCCAAGGCTCTCTCCATGCATATCCATCTTCAACAGCTTATGGATTGCTTCAATAAGCTTTCCATCCTCACCATCCAATTCAAGCCTGTTTAAAACATCAAGCATTGCCTGAAGCGCGTTTCTGCCCGATTCTGGCATGGACGCATGCGCATTGAGCCCAATGATCTCAATCCTAACGCCATTTCCGTGGGGGCAGGGTTCGCATGAACACTCAAAGCCGCCCTCAGCCTTAAATTCGTTTATAATTGGCAAAACCCTGGCCTCATTCAGCATAACGCTGGCCACAGCCTTTCCGCATACTACGTTTGGGCGGGTTCCCGCATCCAGCCGGAGTTTTGAGTTGAACCTTTTTACAAATGTTGCATGTACAATGCCCTTTTCCGAGTTTACCACCGGATAATCGGCGTCCGGAGAAAACGCCATATCAGGCATACTCTCATGCTCACAATAATGACTCATGCAGCCCCAGCCGCTCTCCTCGTCGCATCCAAGCATTATCCTGACCTTGCGGCGCATCTTAAGTCCCGCGGCCTTCACTGCTGCAAGGGCATAGATTGCGCTGATGGCGGGTCCCTTATCATCCATGGTACCCCGTCCAACTATATTTCCGTCAACGATTTCTGCCCCATACGGGGGATGGTCCCAGCCCTCGCCCTCGGGTACTACGTCAAGGTGGCACATAACTCCCAGGGTTTCTTGGCCCTCCCCATGGTCAATAAGTCCGATGTATCCGTCCATATCACGGGTTTCAAATCCAAATTCCCTTCCCAACTTGAGTGCGTGCTCCAGAGCGCGTTTAACATCGGCGCCAAAGGGCGCCCCCGCCTCCGCCGGCCCTTCGACGCTTGGTATCCGCACAGACTCTTGGAGGGACCTTACTATCTCATCCCTATGATCGCTTATCCATCTGTCAACTATGGCGTTCATAATCTAATAATTCCTCCTGTGTTATATCGTTATTTATTAATTTAATGATCCAAACCCACGGCCAACTACTTCGCGTGTTTCTATGACGGATACCATCGCTTTTGGATCCCTGGTGTATACAATACGTTTTAAAGCGGAAAGCTCCACCGTCTTAACGATACAGTACACTACCTTGCGCTCAGCGCCGGTATAAGCGCCCTGTGCTGATATATATGTAACTCCACGATGCATTACCGTCATAACCTCGGGAGCAATCTCGACCCACTTATCCGAAATAACAAACACCGTTACAGTCCTATTCAGCCCCTGAACCGCATAGTTGAACGCAACGTTGCTTACAAACATAGCTATCATTGAGACCAGCGCTATCTCTATTCCCCTGACAAACCCAAGCACGCTCATTATGATAATGTTGAACATTATATTTATCGTACCCATCGACATGGAAAAGCGTTTCCCAAGTATTACGGAGATTACGTCTATTCCTCCAAGGGTAGCGCCCCTCCTCACCACTGGCGCGCCGCTGATTCCTATAACCGCGGCGCCGACAGCCGCGGCCACCAGCTCGTTTTCGATTACAATGTTAAAGTTTTTTGTTAAAGCCAATGCTCCGGACAATACCAGCGTACCTATTACGCTGAATATTATGAACTTTGCGTTAAGGTACTTAAGTCCTATTATACTTATCGGAATATTAAGAATTATTATTGGTATCCACGATGGTATATCAAATACATAATCCAGCAGAAGCGCTACTCCCGTTACACCTCCGGAAAGAAAGCTGTGCGGCACATAAAAGCCATTTATGGCAAGCGCCTGTATAAAACAGGCGGCTACCACGATAACAAATGTTATCGCATCCTGCTTAAGGTCAAATTTTGTATTAATCTTGCTTGTCGGCATTCGTTTATTAAGCCTCCGGTTTAACACTCAGAAGAGTATAGGCGCTTTAGCCCAATCAGTCAACAGGGAAAATGCGATTTAAGCCAAAAACGGGTTCGTGAAAAACTGATGGAACACAAACTGGTCTAGCAAAACCAAAATTCCTAGTAGCGCCGTATATATCGCAAACACATTCAGGTTATTTTTTACAACAAGCCTGATCATTAGCTTGATCGCAAGGTATCCGCTTACAGCCGCCGCAACCATCCCGATTATTACCGGCGTCCATTCAATGTTTGAAACTCCTGTCTCCACTATATCCGGAACTTGAAGAATCAGCGATCCCAGTATTGCAGGTATTGATAGCAAAAATGAAAACTCGGCCGCTTCCTCTTTTTTAAGTCCGAAGAACGTAGCGCCGGCAATCGTGGACCCCGACCTGGAAATCCCAGGGAGAATAGCTATGCCCTGCATGAATCCAACGCCTATAGCTCCTGGAATTCGCAGCGCCGAGCGCCCTGAGCCATTTTTAAATGAGTTCATCATTAATAGAACAGCGGAAGTAAACAAAAACCCTATGCCCAGAAACGTCCCTTCAAACGCCTCGGTAAAAAAGTCCTTAAATATTAACGCCATCAGTGTCGTAATAACCGTCGCCGCTATGAGCAGCCAAATCTTCTTTTGAATTGGAGTATGCATGTACTCTCTAAGTTCTTTAAACCGGCCTGTAAACAGCAGCTTTAAAAACCGCCCGATCGAACGGATTATCTCCCATATCTGGCGCCAATAAACCGCAAATACCGCAATAAGAGTTCCTACATGCAGCATTACGGTAAAAAACATGGCCCCCTCTTCTATTCCAAAGATAGTATGTAAAAGTACCAGATGCCCTGAACTGGAAACGGGAAGAAACTCGCAAAGTCCCTGGGTAAGCCCTAAAATAATGGCGATCCAGATCATCATGTGCGCCTCCTTGAAGGATTTGTCTTTTATTATATTCGATACCAATAAAAATAACAACGGAATTAAAGCGGGAACATTTTAATTTACATTTAGTTAATTGCTGAGCAGTTTTTTTGACTGCCAGGCCGGAATACTTAAAGCCCGCCCTGGACAACATAAACCTGCGTAACAGCGCAATATAGAACAGGAGGTATCATCATGTCTCATGGTAAAGCAGGCAGCCAGACGATTGGCTGCTCGGTAACAAGCTGCCGCTATAACGATGAAGGAAGCTATTGTATGCTCAACCGTATTGAGGTGGAGCCATGCTCCGATTGCCACACTGGTGATCCGGCCGACGAAAGTCTCTGCGGAAGCTATATGGCCAAATAACGGCCTGGTATCTCGGTGCCGCATGGGCCTCATACATGACTGTGAACCGCATTATGCCATTCTAAATCATGCAGGAGGCTCAATGCGTTTATATCTGCTGATTTTGATTATGTCCGCTTCCCTATCATCCTGGCCCTCAAGCCCGTCACCTGTTGTCCCTTTTGTCGTGGTTTGCCTTTATCTTAAACTCATTTCCCATTTCACTTGGAATATAGTATTTCTTACCCCTTACGGACGGGGGCATATATTCTTGCTCTACTACATGCCCCGGATAGTCGTGTGGATACTTATATCCCTTGCCATGTCCCAGCCTTTCAGCTCCCTTATAGGCCGTATCCCTAAGATGGACCGGAACGGGTTCGTCAGTAGTATCCTTAGCGTCCGCAAATGCATGGTCAAGGGCCCTTACGATTGAATTCGACTTTGGACTTTCGCATATAAAGATTATTGCCTGGGCAATCGAAAGCCGCGCCTCTGGCATTCCGATGAATTCGAGCGCCTGGGCGGCTCCGACAGCTTGAAGCATTGCATGCGGATTGGCAAGCCCTACATCCTCGGACGCATGCGCAATCAACCGCCTGACGATTATCCTCGGATCAACGCCGGCGTATATAAGCCTTGAAAACCATGCAAGCGCAGCGTCGGTATCCCCGCCTCTAAGGCTTTTGCAAAAGGCTGACAGCATATCGTAAAATTGCTGGTCGTCAACGTTTACCGCCTTATGCTGTATGGATTCGGCCGCTATCTCAAGCGTTATATGTATCCCGTCGTCCAAAAGCGGTGTTGTAAGTACGGCCAGCTCTATCGCGTTTAACGCGCACCGCGCGTCGCCGTTGGCTATCCTGGCGATATGCTCAAGCGCATCGTCGTCCAGTTTAACCGGATACATCCCTAGCCCTCTTACGCTGTCATTAAGCGCTGCCAGAACCGCATTTTTGATATCCTCAACATTCAGCGGATAGAACTGAAACAGCCTGCAGCGGCTGACAATAGCCCCCGTCATGCTGACCATCGGATTTTCAGTTGTAGAACCAATGAATCGTATTATACCCTTTTCAAGCGCAGGAAGGATGCTGTCCGATTGCGCCTTGTTCCACCGGTGGCATTCGTCAAGCAGCAGATACGTTGCTGAACCATACATATTAAGCCTCATCTCAGCATCGGATATCACTTCCCGCACGTCCTTTACGCCCGCGGTTACGGCATTGAGCTTAATAAAATTAGCTCCCGTGCTGTTGGCCACTATGGATGCAAGGGTCGTCTTGCCGCACCCTGGGGGGCCCCAGAAGATAGAGCTTTGCAGCGTATCCGTTTCAATAGCGCGGCGGAGTAGCCTGCCCTTGCCAACGATATGCTGCTGGCCTATGAATTCATCCAGGGTTCGTGGACGCATCCGGTCGGCCAAAGGCGTTTTAATTTTAGCGTTTTGGGCAAACATGTTCATATTGCCTCCATCCATAGTTTACCTTAGCGTATCCGCTTCATTCCAATATAAATTATACTGCCTATTTCATGATTGCACAACACGCATGGCTTACTATATAATACGTGACATGAGAAGACATATTAATCTGCTGGACGAGTCCATACGTCCCGAAAAGATCATATGGTATTTAGCCTGGCCCACGGTGCTTGAGCAGCTTCTTATAACCGCTGTTCAGTATGTTGACACAGCCATGGTGGGTTCTTTAGGCGCAAACGCAACTGCCGCTGTTGGTTTAAACGCATCCACAACGTGGCTGATAAACGGCATCTGCGCAGCGCTTGGCATCGGGTTTTCGGTTCTTGTGGGCCGCAGCATAGGTTCTGGAGACCACGATAAGGCTAAGCGGGTGGTACGGCAGGCCGTGCTGGCAATAGCCGTGTTTGGCGTGGCTTTGACTGCTTTGGTACAGGTTGCGGCCCCATTCCTTCCAAAATTTCTGGGAGCTGAGCCGGACATTTGGAGCGATGCAAGGGCATACCTGTCCATTGTCGGCGCCGCCTACATATTTAATGTGTCCGTCAATGTGTCCGCCAACATAATCCGCTGCTCGGGAGATACGCGAACCCCGTTATTTTGCAACATCTTTGCAAATGTAATCAACGTTGTCCTCAACTTCCTTTTAATATACCCGCCTAGGAACATCAATATATTGATACATCCTTCCTTTATGGCTGAACCGCTTATTAATACAAGCTTCTCAATGTGGGGCGCCGGCCTTGGGGTAAGGGGCGCGGCCATCGCAACCGCCATATCCATTGCTGTGTCCGGAATAATTCTGTTCGCGGCCCTGTTTAAAAAGAACTATCAGGCAAAGATAAGCATAAGGGATAAATTCCATTTTCAAAGGGATATCTGGAAGGAAACGCTACGTCTCGCCTACCCTATTGCTCTTGAAAGGATAACCCTTTCAACAGGACAGATCTTTATGACAAAAATTGTAACGGGAATCGGCACCACTGCTATTGCGGCGCATCACCTTGCAATAACCGCCGAATCAATTACTTATATGCCTGCGTTTGGCTTCTCGGCTGCCGCCACTACGCTGGTTTCTCAGGGCCTTGGCGCAAACAAGCCGGAGCTTTCAAAACGCCTTAGTAAGTATTGCGTTATAGGCGGCGTGATATTTATGACCCTTATGGGCTTCGTGCTTTACTTTTTCTCGCGTCAGCTAATAACAATTTTCACTCCTGACGCCGAAGTGATTGAGCTGGGCGGCAGAGTCCTGCAAATTGAAGCGCTGGCGCAGCCGTGCTTTGCGTTGGCTATGGTAATATCAGGCATCCTGCGCGGGGCCGGCGACACAAAGTGGCCCTTCTACATCAGCGCTATAGGCATGTGGGGCATAAGGCTTGGCATTTCTTACGTCCTTGCGTATCCCTGCGGTCTGGGCCTTTTGGGCGCGTGGTGCGGCATGGTTGCCGACGTTATCGTACGCGGCGCTTTAAGCCTAATACGCTACGCCAGAGGGAAATGGGTGCATTCCTGGCATAGTCTAAACGGAACTCTAAGTGAACCCGAATGATACTTGTTCATAATTCATAACGTTATTTTAATCGGCCCTGAGTCATACATGAACTCGGGGCTTTATATTTACCAATAATAAGCGTTATTATGTAAATTTGCGGAAATTAGCGCTGACAGGCTCTCTTGGAGCAGCCTGTCCTTGGTATATGAGCAGCCAAGGGCAGCATTTGGCCTGTTTTCCCCATGGAAGTCGCTGCCGCAGGTTAAAAACAGCCCATGCTGCTTTGCCAATGATATATGAAGCTGTCTCTGGCCCTCAGTTGCAGACGGATAATAGGCCTCTACGCCCCACAGCCCGGCGTTTGCTAGCTCGCCTATTATGGAATGAACATTTCCCTTTAGCTTGCATGGGTGCGCTACTACAGCTACGCCTCCGGCGCCGTCAATCATATCAATGGCCTCCTTTGCGCTGACCCTGTCAAAGTCTACATATGCGGGGCGTCCCTGCCCGATAAGCGTTGAAAAAGCAACTCCCCTACTTGGCACATAGCCGCATCCTACCAGAGCGTTTGCTATATGAAGCCTTGTCATAGACGGGCTGTTTGCATCCAGTTTGCTCTTTATATCATACCCCAGCGTAAGAAGCTTACTAACCATCCTGACGTTTCGCTCGTTTCTCCTTGCCATCTGGCTTCTAAGCGATTCGGCAAGCTTTGCGTTATGCGGGTCTATGCAAAGACCCAGTATGTGTATTTCCTCGCTATGCATGGTGTCAATCTCAATCCCTGGCATAACAAATACGCCCAATTGTTCGCCCGTAAGCATCGCTTCCTTAACCCCATATACTGTATCATGATCTGTAAGCGCCAGCAAATCAATTCCACTTTCCCTAGCAAGCCTGACGACTTCGCTCGGGGAATAAGTTCCGTCCGATACACATGAGTGGGTGTGCAAATCCGCCTTATTGACCGTATAACTGTATTTAAAATCCATATTACCCCTTGCTAATTATCCGTCATCGCATTTAAAAACCAGTTACCTTACTATTTTCGACAGTATGTGATTCAGTAAGCAAAACATTGCTACATCTGTATAATAGACCCATTTTTATACGGAACTTAGTTCAAATTAAATGCATTTTTCATGACTTATTACAATCAAAGGCGGATACGGTATCTCCGCATCCGCCAATAACCGTAAATTATTTTTTGTTTTTCCGGTTACTCTCAGCTTGAGTTCCCCCATCACCGGATTTGTCCCCCGAAACGTTTTTCAGCACCGCTTCAAGTTCAGCTTCCCTTTGACGTCTCAGCTCCTCCTCTTCTTCCTGTTCGCGCTTGTTCCTTTCGGCTATGTCGCGCTCCCGCATATCCTGCTTTTCCTTATAAGAGACAAGGTTTACATCTTCACCTTTGTACATGGCCTCAAATTCCTCGCCTGTCATTCTCTCATATTCCATCAAAGCATCGGCTACGCGGTTAAGCGCGTCCATATCGGACGAAACTATCTCTTTAGCGCGCTCGAACTGCTCGTCAAGGATTGAACGCACCTCGTAATCCACCTTAGCGGCAAGGTCCTCGGAAAAATTGCGCATATGGCCCAAGTCCCTTCCTATAAATACCTCGGACTGCCCGCCAAGGAATATAGGCCCTATCTTATCGCTCATGCCATATTCCACAACCATGCTTCTTGCCGTCTCGCTCGCGCGCTGAAGGTCATTGTATGCCCCCGTGCTAATATCCGGCATGGCAATGGTTTCAGCCGCGCGTCCTCCAAGCGTCATTGCAATTTCATCAAGCAGCTTATGCTTTGTCATATGCGTCCTATCCCGCTCGGGAAGGGTCATCGTATATCCCGCCGCCATCCCTCGCGGTATAATGGAAACCTCATGCAGAGGGTCGCACCCGGGCAGCTTCATAGCTATTATCGCGTGTCCCGCTTCATGGTAAGCAGTGGTGCGTTTGTCCTCCTGCGTCATTACCCTGCTCTTTTTCTCGGGTCCCATAATAACCCTTGAGATGGATTCCTCAATCTCATCCATCGATATCTTTTCTTTTCCGAATCTTGCAGCCAATATCGCGCTTTCATTAAGCACGTTTTCAAGGTCGGCGCCCGTAAACCCTGGCGTTGAACGCGCAATTACGCTTAAATCGACATCATCCTCAAACGGCTTGCCCTTTGCGTGTACCTTTAGTATCTCCTCGCGTCCTCTTACATCCGGATAGTTTACGGTTATCCTCCTGTCAAACCTGCCTGGGCGCAGCAGCGCCGGATCAAGTATATCAAGCCGGTTGGTCGCTGAGATGACAATTATGCCCTCATTTGCTGAAAATCCATCCATCTCAACGAGAAGCTGGTTCAGCGTCTGTTCACGTTCATCGTGTCCGCCACCCATACCTGAACCCCTCTGCCGGCCGACAGCGTCTATCTCATCGATAAAAACTATGGATGGAGCGCACTTTTTAGCCGTGTTAAACAGGTCTCGCACTCTGCTTGCGCCGACGCCGACGAACATCTCCACAAAGTCTGAACCCGATATAGCAAAAAACGGTACATTGGCCTCGCCTGCCGCAGCCTTTGCTAAAAGAGTTTTTCCGGTCCCTGGTGGGCCGACCAGCAGCACGCCCTTTGGTATCCTGGCTCCCATCTTTGTGAAGCGCTTTGGGTTTCTCAGGAAGTCTACAACCTCTTTTAACTCGTTTTTCTCTTCGTCGGCTCCCGCTACATTTGCAAACGTTATATTTTGTGGGTTTCCGATCGTTGCCTTAGCGCGACTCTTTGCAAAGCTTGATATCTGGCGTCCGCCCGTCTGCGAACGCATCATGAAATAATACAGCAAAACCACAGCCCCAATTATTATTATGTAGGGCAGGATCATCTGGAACAGCGAAACGCCCTCCGGCTGGTTTGTCCTGTATTCAAACGGATAATCCGACGTGGTAACCTGATTCGGATCCTTGCCGGTAGTTTCTGAGATTATAACGGCCATGTCCGCCGCTAATGTTTCAGTAGACGGTATATTGCAATAAAAATCTACTTTGCCCTTGTCAAAAAACTGCTCGGCCGTATATTGCGAATCAGCGTTCAGCCCATACAGCACGTCCGACTGAATCTGAATGGCCTGCACCCTTCCTTCTTTTACATAAGTCAAGAAATCCTTATATGTAATTAGTTCAGGCTGCTCTGTAAACACATCGCTGCCGATAAGCAGTATAACTACAAGGCCGATAACAGCTACAAATAATAGCATTCCGCCAAACTTCTTCAAGTTTAACCTCCTATTGTTGCGGATTGTGCAAAACAATTCTCCAACTATCTTATGATACTACCATAAATGGCAAAGCTATTCAAAGGGGTTTACAGTCTTTTTCACAAAGCTCAGGTGAAAAAAATGTGAACTTGACCGTATCCGATCATACAGCTGAAAGCATTACCTGCTAAAGGCCAGCGGGATTATACAGCGTCCGCTTCAGCAATATCCCTACCGCCCCCATTTTTTACAGGCTGAATCCATTTCATGCTTAAATAGCGCCTTATGCACAGCACATTCTTTAATAGATCCTCGCATAGGAGCATTATGACGTAAACCCAGATAAACGGCATATTCAAAATCAGACCGCACACCGCGGTAATGGGCAATGCCAAAAGCCATAGCGACAGCAAGTCATATTTCATGCCTGTCTTCGTGTCGCCGCCGGCTCTGAATATGCCTACGACGCTTACATACGGTATGTTTCTTAATCCCATTTCCAGCCCGTAAATCAACAGCAGGATAGATGCTGTATTATGTACCTCAGTAGCAATGTTAAATATACTGAGTATTGGATTGCGGAGCAGAATTACCATTGCGCCTACCACTACGGCCAACACCGGGACAAGCAGCAAGAACCGCTTGGAGTATTGCTTCGCCTCCTCTATATCGCCCGCTCCCACGCGCTTTGCAATCATAACGTTACATGCGTTGCATATACCAATGAAAAACACAAATGATATATTTTCCACCGTTCTGAATATGGTCAGCGCAGAGTAGTTGCCTGTACCCATGCGCCCAAACACCGCATTATAGCCCATCACCCCCAGGGCCCAAAGCGTTTCGTTTATAAGCACAGGCGAGGCCCGCTGGAAAAATTCTGCTACAAACTCCTTTGAGATGCTGAACATCTTCTTTATCGGAGGTATCAGCACATTCTTTTTAAATATGGATATAACGAGCATGAGAATAGGGGAGAACAAGCCTGATATCGTGGTCGCAAGCGCGGCACCTTCAACTCCCATGGCTGGGAATCCAAACTTACCGAATATCAGCACATAGTTAAGTATTACGTTTATGGCAACCGCTACAGCTCCTGATACTACGGGAAGCTTTACCTCCTCGGTAGACCTAAGAACTATGGAAAAGGTCTGGCTCAGCGCAACGCCAATGTATGAAAAACATGCGATTTTAATATATCTTGCCCCCTCGGCAATCGCAACCTGGTCGTTTGAAAAGATCCCTATAACACCGCTTGGGAACATGAAAACTATTATGCTCAATATCAGCGCTATTGGAATATTGCATATCAGCATCATGCCGTAAGCGCGGGATATGCCGTCGCGGTCTCCGCGGCCCCAGTATTGGGCTATAAATACAGCCCCGCCCGACGCTATTCCAAACATCGCTATGTTAACAAAAAAGGCTACCTGAGACGCTATTCCAACCGCAGCGATGGATAAATCTCCGAGCTGGCCTATCATAAGTGTATCCACCAGGGACAGTGATGTGGTAAGAAGGTTCTGAAAAGCTATCGGCAACGCCAGCCGAAGCATTGACTTCCAAAAGCTCTTATCATCAAACATTCTTAGTTTCATTTTGCGTCTCCTCCATTCTTGAATACTTCGCTCTGCTCCATGTGCAGCCTTGCGACTCCCTGCATGCGGACTCTATGCCAAGCAAGTCCCTTAAACATAAAATGGGACCCGACATGCGGCGCCAGGCCCCAGGTTACAGTTTGTTTCCTTATATATATCATGTGCATGACAGGATAAGGCTCCTATATCTATAGCAGTTCAATATATTTCCTGTTTCAACGTCCAAATCCGGGCTGCTGGGATAAACGCATAGCATATCCCCCTCGCACGTAATTGGACACTTGGCCTGTCCTGTAACGCTCATCCGGCATTGCGCTGTTTCCGCCGCCCCACGCTTCATCTACAATTTCTCCTTGCAAAAACTCATTTCATCCTAATATATCAGATTTAAAACTATATGTCACGCATTAGGCATCATATATTGTATTGACGAATTAAACGTAAAGGCGGCTCTTTAACCAGAACCGCCTCGTATGTAAAATCCAAATCAGCCTCAACCCATTTCTTAGTCTGATATGATTCGCGGCTGCAATTCCCTTAACGCATCTAAGTTACATTCTATATCCTTTTTTGTCAGGGCTTTAATGCAACGCAGCCTTTTTTCGTCCTCCGGTTTATAGAAAACAGGCATTTTGAAATAGTTCAGCCTCCAACGCGGTTTATAAGGAACCCTGCCCATTAGGTCTTGAAGCATTTCAAAAGTCATTCCGGGATACAGCGTCGTCCTTGCTTCATATTCTACCCCTGATTCTTCCAATATGCCAATGGTGTCCATTACCTTGTCAAAGCCGTTTTCAATACCGCATACTTCCTCATAATCATGTGGCAAAGCCTTTACATCCACCGCCACATAGTCAAGCAGGCAGGCTTCTATAAGCCCCTTAACAACTGACGGATGCTGGCCGTTTGTGTCGATCTTGAGCCTGTATTCCATCAAGCGCAATAGGTACAGAAATTCCGGAAGGCGTCTTTGCATTGTCGGCTCGCCGCCGCTTATAACAACGCCTTCAAGCAAACCCTGGCGCCTTTTCAGAAAATCTAAAGCATTCTTTTCGCTAATAGCTTGGCCGTCCGATTTAATCAGGCCGCGGTTATGACAGTAAAAACAATCGAAATCGCATCCCATTGTAAATAATACACAGCTCAGAAGGCCCGGAAAGTCTATTGTGCTGCTCCTTTGAATGCCGCCGAATATCACGCGCCCAGCTCCTCGTTCCTTATTACATACTTTATGCGCTCGTTATACTCCTCCTGCTTACCCTTGTGGAAGTTCTGGACCGGTCTAAGATAGCCTACAACACGACTCCATACCTCGGTTTCCATCCCGCAGTCGGGACATGCGTACGACTCCCCGTTTATATATCCATGATCCGGGCACACGGAAAACGTTGGCGTCAGGGATAGATATGGAAGCTTATAATTGCTAAAGGCTTTACGGATAAGCCGCTTTGCTATATCCGTATCCTTTACCTGCTCTCCAAGGTACAGGTGCAGCACGGTTCCGCCGGTATACTTGCACTGCAGCTCCTCCTGAAGCTCCAGCGTTTCAAAAATATCATCGGTAAACCCAACGGGAAGATGCGTTGAATTCGTGTAGTAGGGGGCGTCCTTGCCCGCTGTTATAATATTAGGATACCTCTTTTTGTCCAGCTGGGCGAGGCTGTAGCTTGTGCCCTCGGCAGGCGTTGCCTCAAGGTTGTAGACGTGCCCGGTTTCATCCTGGAATCTTGATATGGCGTCTCTCATGAAATCAAGGATCCTCAGGGCAAAGCCCCTTCCCTCTTCTGTTGTAATATCCTTGCCCATGAAGTTAAGGCAGGCCTCGTTCATCCCAATAAGCCCTATCGTATTAAAATGGTTGTACCAGTAATCGCCTGTACGCTCCTTTACATTTTTGAGGTAATGGGCTGAGTAGGGATACATTCCTCTTTCGGTCTGTTCCTCTATTGTTTTGCGTTTAATCTCCAAGCTTTCCTTGGCAACTTCCATGAGCCTTAGCAGACGCGATTTAAACTCAGCCTCATCCTTGGATAGATAACCCAGCCTTGGCATATTAAGCGTTACAACACCTATGGAGCCTGTGAGCGGGTTTGAACCAAACAGTCCGCCTCCGCGTTTGCGAAGCTCGCCTGTGTTAAGCCTAAGCCTGCAGCACATTGAAAGAGCGTCCTCGGGCGACAGGTCTGAGCTTACATAGTTTGAAAAATATGGAATGCCATACTTACAGGTTATCTCCATAAACCTGTCTATAACGGGGCTGTCCCAATCAAAGTCCTTTGTTACATTTATTGTAGGAATTGGGAAGGTAAACACCCTGCCCTTCTTATCTCCCTCCATCATGACCTCGCAGAATGCCAGATTTATCATATCCATTTCATTTTGGAATTCTCCATAGGTTGCATCCTGGGGTACTCCTCCGATTATTACAGCTTGATCCTTAAGTGTGCGTGGAGGCTTAATATCAAACGTCAGGTTTGAAAACGGACATTGGAATCCTACGCGCGTAGGCACGTTGAGGTTAAAGATAAACTCCTGCAGGGCCTGCTTTACCGTCCTGTAATCAAGGTTGTCGTAGCGTATAAAGGGAGCGCAATAGGTATCAAAGCTGCTCCACGCCTGGGCTCCGGCAGCCTCGCCCTGGGTGGTGAACGTAGAATTTACTATCTGTCCCAGAAAACTGCGCAGATGTTTGGCGGGGCCTGATTCAACCTTTCCTGGTACGCCCCCAAACCCGTCGACCAGCAGCTGCTTTAAATCCCAGCCAGCGCAGTATGGGCCAAAAAGGCCAAGGTCATGTATATGCATATCTCCTGAGAGGTGCGCGTTTCTAATAGTCTCTGGATATATTTCATGAAGCCAGTACTGCTTTGTAAAGGTTTCCCTAATGTAGTTGTTCATTCCGTTTATGGATTTTTGCGCGTTTGCGTTTTCCTTTATCCGCCAGTCATTATCTCCCAGATAGTTGGAAAACATCTCTATAGTAGCCCCGATAAGCGCATTGGCCTCCCTTGCGCTACGGCGTTTTTCGCGGTAAAGTATATACGCCTTAGATGTTCTAGCGTGTCCATTTTCTATCAGCACCTTTTCAACAAGATCCTGTATTGATTCCACATCCACTTGGCCGTCAGGATAAAGCTCCTCAGCCAATGCCAGCACCTTGCGTGTTAGGTCCTCGGCCTTATCCCAATCGTTTCCTCCCACAGCGTTTGCCGCCTTAAATATTGCGCGTGTTATCTTTTCAGGTTGAAACGAAACTATATTCCCACTTCGTTTGCGAATAGTTGTAAACATCAGATCATTCCCCTTGCCCTATATATTGTGGTCTTCATTTTGAATTGTACCATATGCGGTGTTCCTTTGCAATAGTTAACCAAAATATTGTAATATATAATTAATCTAAAAACGTCTGCATTCAGACATTGTTCCTCCTACATTTAATGCGTGGCTAAATTTAAAATAGATTTATAATCCGCAGGTTTTTCAAACATAATGGACGGTACAGGCATGAATAAAGGCATTGATATTCCTTCGTCTCATATACCAAATCGGTTTAAGTTCGGGTGATGCCTCGGTCTAGTCCTACCTTGACAGCCATCCACCAAAGTTCGATCTACCCTATCAATAATGCGGTCGATGAATAGCATTTGGTTTTCTACATCAAAACGATCCCACTGTGCGCCTCCAAGCCCACCCCTGCGTATATTGCAAGTAAAAGCAAGCTGAATGGCATAACGCATTAAATAATCGTAGATCTCCGGCAGTTTCATAACTAATATCATCGGTCAGGCGGATGTAATACCTGCCTTTTCCGGCAGAAGACTTCATAAAACTATACTTTGCCACTGAGTTGTTAGTCCATCTGCCTTTGCGGTTAGATACCATGATGGCAATAATTAAAGCGACACTTAGTGTAATAAAAAAGCGCATAAGCCGACAATTAACAGTCCGACTTATGCGCTCACAAAAATATTTTTGGATCATCCTCTCCATAGTGGGTGGCGGCACCATAATCGTGTGCGAGTAAAGCCAAACTGTCTGTTGTTGAAGCAATACATGATGTCACCTCCATTTATATCAAGCGTTTGACAAGTATAGACGCCCTTGTCAAATATAGAATCCTCTCTGGATTTGCCGCTTGATCTTCGTCCGACTTTTGGTGGTTACTTCATAGCGCGCCATTGATAAACGCCACCTGTTTCGCTTTGTGGCGGATAAGGCGGACAAGCCCCAAAAGTGCCTGCCCGCCTTATCGACATGGCTGCTATCCGTTTTCCTGCTTCGCTGCATCCATCATTTGTCTGATCGTTTCGCTTGATAAGCTCTGACCGTTGCTGCCAGGGTGCAAGACCTCTTTGCACACAAGTACAGTCGCGCTATAAGTACCTATATTTTCGGGGCGTTCTACCTTAACAACCGCATATCCAACGTAGCTGTCGCCTTTTTTAATCAAAACCTCCAAAAAAGTTTTTGTTCCCGCCCATGGGGTCACCGGATCGGATGCCGACCAGTACTGCCAGTACGCATCTCCGGCTCCATCGATAACAAGATCTGAAACACGCCTAGGCTCATTGCCGTCCTGCACAAAGAAACTTCCGTCACAAGCGTGAATCTCGAAAACAAATTCTTCGCCATCCGATTCACAACGGATCAGCCCGTCTCCCCAGAAGGAAACCGCCGGCGACCAGCTGTCCGCAGGTTGGACCGCATCGCTGTCGATCAGTGTAATTTCCGAAGTGGAACCCGAACACCCCGAAAAGAAAAACAAGGTGCAAAGAAATACCAACGAAAGATTGCATTTCACTTATCTGTCACCCCCACATGCATAATATCAACACAGGGAGGTCCACTGCAGTTTATGATGTACCATGTAGAAGTGTTTGCTTTCTGGTCGCCACAACCGGTACAGATATCAGCATATTCATAATAGTGCTTAGAGCCCGAATGATAATTATAACCAGTATAAATATGCGAATAGCTATGTGAGGACTTAAAAAGGATATAATAAATGCTACTATCATACACAATGCTACCAGCTTGGGCAATCGAACCGTTATAGTGCTCATTTGTCCAATCACGTGAGTTAGAAGGGAGATAGTCATAGGTCAAAATCGCGGTACCGCCGGGTTTATGTCGCCATGTATTACCACTGAAAAGCTTCATGAAATGATAATCATATTTATTAGCACCATTATCACCCTTACGCACACAAATTGCAGTCTGTCCCGACACAAGTGAACTAGACGAGGGTCGGCCGTATGTAATTTTGACACATTTTTTATTAAGAGAAGAGCTCTGCAAATCTTCTTTAACGTATTGCGCAATCTCATAAACCGACATATTCTTAAGGGTTGCCTGGGTCATACTGTGTCCGCTAAAACTACCGGGATTACACCAGTTTGTTAATCCCAGAGCGTAGGCGTAACAGTTGTAATTATCCATGTTGGAAGGCACCTGGTAAACTGTGCTATCCCTTAATCCGTGGCTTGCATAAGGAACGAGTATTGAGCCAGCAGAAGTTCCATAGTAATTATTGACCGCAGACTTTAAGGCATATGCGAGGTCATGGAGCTGTGACAAGCTATATGCAAATTCAACAGCTGGGTTTTGCTCAATATCAACAATGAACGAGCGAATAATTTCCAAGGCCTGCGCCTGCGATTCCGCAAAACCCACAGGTATCGCAACCTCGTGTTCCTCTAAGAAGAGCAACAATTCATCGTCTGGCAGTTCAGAAAGGATGGGCAACGAACTGCCTTCTTCTACTATAGGAAGCGTAGCAGCTGCAAATGCAGGAATAGATGCAGATAAACATACAACCAAGGTAAGCAATAAAGCGAACAGCCTCTTTTTCATATATCAGCGCCCCTTTCTGTTAATTTAGTATAAAAAGCGCATAAGCCGGCAATCAACAGTCCAGCCTATGCGCTCACAAAAATATATTTGGATCGTTCTCTCCATAGTGGGGGACGGCACCATAATCGTTTGCGGGCAAAGCCGAACTGCCTGTTGTTGAAGCAATACATGATGTCACCTCCACTCAGTACTAATTGTTGATTTGCTTGTGTATACCAATATATTAAATTATACCAAATTGTTCCAGGCCACGCAACACATATACGAAAGCCTTATTGTAAACATAATATGAACACAGAAACGAGCTGTAGAACGAGAAACCCCGCAAAATTATACCTGTCATGAGTAATAACCACCGGCTAAGCCGGTGGCTTGATTAGGCCCTTATAGGGTCTGGTCCGGCGGGCGTCTTAAGTAAGACTCGCTGAAATTTCTTTCACTTGCATCACTTGCCCTACAGCCCGTAAACGGGCGAATCCATTTCCCAACAGCAGTCGCTTCTTGATTGCACATCTGCCGCTAACGGCTCGCTCTACTCGATGCTTGAAGCTAAAGCTTTTTACGAGGTACCTCCACTGGCAGAGCCGGTGGTTTACGTTACCAAAAAAAGAGTAATAAAAGCGCCAGAACACCGTATCACTCCTTCGGTATTTCCGGACCTGTAGGGATGTCAAACATATTGGACAAGGTGGAGGGCAAGGAATTCTCTAAGCGATTGCCAGCGTAGGGGCCTCATGGGTCTGTTGCTGGAGCGGGCGTTATGGACAGCGAGCTGGGCGGCGAGATCTTTAAGAGAGAAGAAACGATGAGAGGCAAAGAAACGCCTTTGGTCCTCGCGGTGGCTGCGCGGCCTTGCCGTTATGCCGGGGCATGTAGGGACGGATCAACCTGTGCCGGATACCGAGATCGGCAACGGTCCTTTCAAAGATCGTGACAAACTCTTGTTTTGACTGAGCGAAGCGGTTGGTAATTTCGACCCCGTTGTCTGTCTTAACGCGTTAAATGATGACGCCTTTACTTTTGAAACAGTCATATGCCTTCGATGATTGAGATTTTAGCATACTCACAAAACCGATTAGTGCCAATCCCTCACCCTTTTCCTTCACACTGTTCAACATGTATTGTAGTCCACACTATGTTAAAAATAGATTTATAATCGGCGTTGACAAAACGGCCTTCATAACATATAATTAATTTCGCGTGTTCTTTTGGTAGAAGTTTGAATACGTTCCGCCATATGCGCTGGCATGTTCCTTACTGTGAAATGCGAGATCAGCGGTAATAATCCTGGCAGCTGATTACGCTATATGTTCACAGCACTCGTAGGACATGTCCGTCTCATAAACTATCAGTCCGAATGATGCTCGTCTGCAAAACCGAATATTTCTAATATGCGTCTGCGCCAGCTGGATAGAGCGTCCGCCTCCTAAGCGGTACATGGAGCGTCCGCTCCAAGGAAAACAGAATACGAAAGGCGCCATTAGCTCAGCAGGATAGAGCGCACGCCTCCTAACTCTTGGCTCAGGGGGTGGGAATTGACCAGTTTATACAGCATGCGCCCGTAGCTCAGCAGGATAGAGCGTCCGCCTCCTAAGCGGAAGGTCGCGCGTTCGAATCGCGCCGGGCGTGCCAAAAGCCCCGGAAATAAGCAATTCGGGGCTTTTCATTTGTGAAGGTTCCGAGAGATTTCTTGGCTTGCCACATCGTTGTTCTTCCTCTTTTTCGTGTCGCATCAAGGTCACTTTTTGCTAATCGGTACACCCACCATTAAGGGTTTTGCTAATCAAAACAGCCCATTTTGCTAATCGCTCTTTTTGCGCGATTTGGAGCTTGCTAATTTCTGCTAACCGTGGTGGATGTACTTGCGTTCGATTTTCCCATAATCAGCAGTAGTTGAGCGGCCAATTCGGGTGAATTATTCAGCATCTCGACAAGCTGGCTGACGGCGTTATTGGATGATGATTCATCCTAAGATTTCTTTCCCGACGCCGTGAACGGCAAGACGGTTGTTTGCGGCTAATTCGGTTTGGGCGGCTCAGGTGTTGCATCTCTGCGATAGAACGCCTCCTCAAACTTGGCGGCGTTGTTTCTGCGATCCTCATCGAGAATGTGTGAATACACATCTGACACCATCTTGAGCTGTGAGTGTCCCGTGTCGCCCTGTACGGCTTTCATATCGCCGTTGTTGAGCTTCAGCTTGTAGGTAGTGCTGGAATGTCTCAGACTATGGAAAACCACGTCAGGAGGTCATTCTTGCGTATCAGCTCCTTAAAGTCACGGGATATGACCTGTCCTTCAAGCGGTCGGCCGTTATCCTGCGCAAGTACAATTCCAAACTCATGCTTCCTTCATGGTTCCCCATGTTTCCCACTTTTGCCGTTTCTCGCCTTGCTCATCGCAATAGGAATAGATAACCGAATACTTGTTTTTTCTCTTTAATATCGAAGCCATAGTCTTTATCTCCTTTGATTTTGATTAAATTCCATTGTTGTCCAACCATTCATCAAAGGACTTTTTCGATACTCTTATCACTTTGCCAATTCGCACAGATTCAAATACTCCCTCTCGGACGATGGCGTAAGCCGTCGTCCTGCTTACATTAAGCATTTCAGCGATTTCCTGAACCAAGTAGGTGCGCTTCTCAGGGACACGATTTTGCGTATTAACGGCAGCTTCCATTTTGCTCCTCCTTTCAGTGCGCCTCTGCAAATACGCAATAGCCCCGATACACAGTAGTGTAAACGGGCATGCAGCGCAATGCAAAGGTGTGGATTTTGTATGCGCCCGCGCGACTGCACGGGCGGCGATGTGTTATTTCTTGTCTTTCTTGGAAATGATGTAGTCTTTGCCGTGTATGCTTCGGCAAAGCATACACGGTTCTCCTATGGTCTGATACGGATTCGCGCGCCGGATATTGTAATCGCCGGTTTCATAATACTTGGCTGCACAGCCGGAACATAGGGTGCGCGTTTCTTCTATTGGGCTTGCTTTGTTCATTACTTGATTCCCATGCTGACAGCGAGCGCGCTGTCAATCTCCTTTATATAGGTTTCGTTGAGTGTGCCGACGTACTTTCCTAACCGGCGCTTGTCGAGTGTCCTGAGCTGCTCCAGCAAGACCACGGAATCCTTCAGCAAACCGCAATCGGTCTTTGCGATAACGTGCGTGGGAAGTGCGGGCTTGTCCAGATTGCTCGTCATGGCGGCGACGATCACCGTAGGGCTGTTGGCATTGCCAATATCGTTCTGTACTACCAGAACAGGCCGAATACCGCTTTGTTCCGACCTCGAACTGTTTCTGAGGTCTGTCAAGAAAATGTCACCGCGTACCATCTGCTTTTCCATTAAATATCCTCCTTCAAAAAAGATATGTAATGGCGTTGCGGGGGCGCTTTTGCGCCCCGCATTGCTTCGTATCTGTGTTTCTATTTGTTCTCAACGCCCCGAAACACGGGGAGGTCATCAAACGGCTGACAGCTTATCAACCTCATGGGAGTTTCCCGCAAAGCGCTCAGTTCACAATGGTCGCGCCGCGTTCCCTTGCGGGCTGCCTTACGCTCCCTTGTTCACTGGGATTCCGCCTCACTTCGTCCGCCACTGGCGGCGTTCGGCTCCTCCCCTCCGAGGTTCTCTCGGAGCTGCCCCCATTGCTTGCGACGGTTTGTTCACGCTCGAACTGTGGCTGGACAGAAGTACCTGCCCAAACCGTTTCATCGCCGCGCCGGTTGCTATCCGACGCTCATAGCGGAAGAAACTCGCTCGCTCCTTTACGGGAGGTCTTGGCACGACCGCTATCGTGGCTTTACGTATGGCGGAATGGGAATGCTATTTGATGACCTGACTATTCAGTTTTCAAGGTTCATGAGGGGGTTGCTTCCCAACGAGTCCGATTTCTCAATGTTGTGTGGCTCTTGGAAGAACCCCCTCACTCTATAGGCAGCGAGAAAGACCAAAACAAGCCGTTTTACTTGAAAGTTTTTACGACTTTTTTTATTCGGGCTATTTTCTTGTTGATTGAATCAGGTGTAACGTTACGCAACACCGCAATATCGGTATGATTACACCCTTCTATCAGTAGTGTGCAAATCTCAATATAGTCGGGTTTTAACGACATTAGGGCTTGGCTCAGGGCTGCATCCTCAATTTCGTCAATCCAACCATAACGATTAACGGATGTGATAAGCGGCTGCTGTTCAGGCAATTCGTCCATATCCATGTAGTGATAGTCGCCTGTTTGTTTCGGGATCGCAGCCCATGATCTTCTGCGGATTTACTGCGTGTTGATCCTCTCGGCGAAGCAATCTAAAGTATTCGAGGTCAAACTCGTACATTGTCTGAATGTCAGCCTCACTCATTCCGGCAGCGAGATACTCGTTGCGCTGCTTCTGCTGCTCCCTCTCAAAGAGCCGTCTTTCATAGCCATAGTTAAATTTCACTTTTTATACCTAGAATTTTTGATTTTTTGTGGAACTCAAAAATCCGAAGGTGGGCGGTGCGCGTATGCTCAAAGGGTGTCCTTTCCCCAAAACGCAAAAAAGGCCGCTGATTTTCGTCAGCGACCCTTCCTGCGTCAACGGTCATCAATTTGGGAAAGGGCATGAAAAAAGCCCCTGCTCGTCTGAGCAAGGGCTTCGCGTTCATTGTATGCAGTTTCCCATCGTGACCATTATAAACTATTGACTATACGCAAGTCCCGTCACTTTTGGTTCTTTTTTCCTCCGTTTCTCCTGCTTTTTTCATCCGCAAAAGGTACGCTTTTTGTACGTTTTCCCTACGCGCGACCTCCGCTGAACATTCGCTCATCATCGGCTACGCCAGACCATAACTTCTGAAGCGGCGGGAGAACATATCCCCAAAGGGCCACCGAACAGGTTTATTGCCTCTTTCTTGCGCTTATAGTATTGGGTATGACCGATTTCCAGTTCTTCCTTTAAGTCCTCGTCCGTGTATTTGAAGGCGCTCATATACTTCTTGGAGAGAATCGCATAGTAAAGCTCTCCGTGGCGAGGATAGCTTTTCAGCCTTATCAAAGTGCTTTCCACAAGCTCAATGATGAACTTTGTTTCCGCTACGCTCAAAAGCCTGTCCACCATCTTTGAACGGTCAAAGCTCCCGTCAAACTCGTATGACAGAAAATCCGCAAGCTCGCTTGTGCGCCGATACCCAAGCTCGGCTGTCTCGAACTCTATGGCTGCAATGTTTTCATCCGTTCGCCACATAACATCACGATACAGCTTCAAAAGGAGCTTCGCCTTGTGAAACACCTGCTCATTGATACATCGTTCTTTTTCTATTAATTTGGCAATATTGCCAATCACGCCGACATTGCTCTCCATTCCTCATCCTCCTTCAAGAAGTATTTATTCTCTCTTCTTCGCATTTTCTGTTGACAATGCAGATAATGCGAAGTATCATTACAGTAAACTTCACATTCAAGCGTATGGCGAGTATAGCACCAACGATTTCCATAGTCAATACGAAATGAGAAGTTACGGAAAATAAACTTCGCAGCATTTGAGTGAAGTACATCAAAACGGACTTATCTTGAGAAAGGACAAAAATCATGGAAGCCTTCGCCCGAAAACTAAAGGATGCGCGCAGCGCAAAGGAACTGAATCAGGAAGAACTTGGAGAGCTTGTAGGCGTATCTCGCAGAAGTATCAACGCCTACGAGAAAGGAGCCGCTATCCCTCGCAAGAAAACGATTCGTGCGCTCGCAAAGGCGCTTGGAGTATCTGTCGAATACCTGACCAACGACGGTATAACTGACAGGAGCTTCAGCATGGAGATGGATTACTTGGTCGAAGAAGCCAGTTCCCGCTTTGGCAGCAAAGGCGCGGCTGAGGTTGAAGATTTGTTGAAGCAGAACGTGGCGTTGTTCGCGGGAGGCAGCCTCAGCGAAGAAGGTAAAGCAGCTTATTATGAAGCTCTCTCCAACGCATACTTCGCTTGCAAGGCCGAGGCAAAGAAGAAGTACGGCAAAAAGGCTCCTGAACAGGCAGAGTGATCGCCAAACGCAATAGGAATCCCAAGTCCTGTTTAACGGACTATGTTTGTGCGATAATGACAGTGGTGTAAGTAGTGGAATGCCACCGACAACCTCTGTAAGAGAGAGTAATGAGGGATTGATTATGGTAGACCATATAAGGAGAGCGGTTAATCGCCTAAAAAAGAAATACGACACCTATGACCCTTTCGAGCTATGCGGCGATTTGAAAATCCTGCTGCGCTATGAACCGATGGGAAAGCATGAGGGCTGCTGCAAAGGCTTTATCTATGTGAAAAGCAGGATTATTTGCATTACGCTGAACAGTGATTTGCCGGAGGTGTTTCGTCGTGTTGTTTTGGCGCACGAAATTGGTCACGCCGTTCTACATAGGGATATGGTCGGAGCGCTTCCATACCACGATATTGAATTATTCGATGAAACCTCGTCTGTGGAATACGAAGCCAACATATTCGCCGCCGAGCTTCTGATAAGCAATGATGATGTGTTGGATATTATCAACGATGACATTTCTTTCTTCGGCGTTGCCCGTGCGCCTCCTGAACTGCTGGACTTCAAGTGGCGCATGATGAAACGGGACGGCTTCATGTTTGCTGATTCACCGATCACTGCAACCGGTAACTTTTTGAAAGACTTGTAAAAGCATTGCAACGCCGCCAGATAGCGCGGCACATGGGTGATTTATTATGGAAACTTCCGCAGAGCAAAAAATTAAGGTTTATGTGGATGTTGTCGCTTCATTCAACGCCGAGGGTACGCTGATTGCGCTGAAGCTGACGTGGGAGGACGGAACAGAGTACATCATCGACCGCATTACCGATATAAGGCAAGCAGCGGCGATGAAAGCCGGTGGGCAGGGCGACCGATACACGATACAGGTCAATGGTAAGCAAAGCTATATGTTTTTTGAACGCAATGCCTCCATACGAGGCAACAATATAGGTCGATGGTTTGTAGAGCGCAGGAGGTGTATGCAATGACCAACTATGAGGCAATCACAAAAATGAATCCTGAGCAGATGGAGGCGTTTCTCGATAATGTCCTTTTGACGGGCGTTAATCTTGCTCTCCATGCTGCTTCATTTGATACTGAATCCGAGGAATATGCCGAGGCATTGGACACCAATCCGTATGATGCAGCTTGGCTTGCCGAAGAAGCCGAGGACGCTACGCGCAGCGTCTTTGCGCAGGACGGGGATCTATACCTCCTCAACGCTTTATGCGACGTGATCTTCAAGGTCACGGGAATAGATGCCGATGAGCAACAGGGAGGTTAAGCAAAATGTCGAAGTCATATAATCAAAAGCTGAAGCTCCTTCACATCATGCAGATGCTTCTCGATAAGACGGACGAAGCCCATCCCATAACGATGGATGAAATACTGCGGCACCTCAAGGAACAAGGCATATCCGCCGAAAGAAAGAGCGTCTATGACGATATAGAAGCCCTGCGCCTGTATGGTTTCGATGTATGCCTTACCCGCGGGAAGGTCATAGGGTACTATATCGGCAACAGGACTTTTGAACTGCCGGAGTTGAAGCTACTTGTGGACAGCGTTCAATCGTCCAAGTTCGTAACGGAGAAAAAGACGTTTGCGCTCATCAAGAAGCTCGTCAGCCTGAGCAGCATCTACGAAGCGCAGCTCATCAAGCGTCAGGTGTATGTCCGCAATCGTATCAAGAGCATGAACGAGAGCATCTATTACAACGTGGACAGCATACATAACGGCATTGCTTCCGACAGGAAGATTACATTCCGCTCAGGAAGATTACATTCCGCTATTATGAGTACGACATAAACAAGAAAAAGCGGTTTCGCAAGAACGGAGAGCGGTATTGCGTCAGCCCCTTTGCACTCACATGGGATGATGAGAATTACTATCTCATAGCCTATGACGCCGAAGCCGGAATCCTGAAGCATTACCGCGTCGATAAGATGGACAGGATTGAGGTCGAGCAAAGCGAACGCGATGGGAAAGAGATATTCAAGGACTTGGATATGGCGGTCTACACAAAGCGCACGTTTGCCATGTTCGGCGGCGAGGAAATGTCGGTCATGATACAGTTTGCCAACCGTCTCATCGGCGTCGTGATTGACAAGTTTGGGAAAGACATACGCATCACCAAGGTTGGCGACGAGCATTTCTCCATTACGACGCCCGTTGTGGTCAGCCCGCAGTTCTATGCTTGGGTGTTCGGTTTACAGGGCGGTGCAACGCTCGTTGCCCCGCAAAGCGTGGTTGATGGCTTCGAGGAACACATCGCTATTGTGCTTGAAGCACAGCGGAAAACAAAGGAGAGTGTACAATGACAGCGCAGATGAACGATATTATGATGTATGATGACAGAGAATATAGCATCTCAGCAATCAAATCCAAGAATGCTTTATTCAACATTGAGAAGCTCGGTTTACGCCCCGTTGCTGCAAGCACGGCTTGTTGGCGGGGCTACATCGCAAAACTCGGTCTTGACGGCGATAATCGCTTGCTTCTTACTGATTTAGTCGTGAACATTGAGGACGAAGAAGCACCGGCTATCAACGGGATTATGCCCGACAGAATCACGATAGACCACAATCGGCTGAAGGACTACGATTTCTCGATAATCGCCGGAGGCAACACGGTTTACAATAGTGTTGATCTCCCTTTGCCCTTCACGAGCAGCATGATTATCTGCGATGGCTTTATTCAGGAGTTATATGTCCACATGGGATTCCATGACCCGTACAAATACGAGAAAGTCATTGAGCTAATCTTTGACAAGGGGCTTATGTCAAAAGCGGAGGATAGATCAGCGGAGGCAAAGAAGCAGCGAGAAAAGGCTGTTATGGACGGCAGAATGGGGATAGATGGTGCGAACCTCGAATCAAGCATAGAAAGAACCTTCGACCTCTATTACGACAGCAAATGGACGGATGAGCCTTATGAATTGGGATAGCTTCTATGAAGGCTTCTACGGTTGGTCGGATGCCGGACAAAGGAAAATTGCCCTGATGCAAAAGGATTTCGGCGCACAGGAAGAAGTCGCTGAAATAGCCATGTCTTTCATTGATGAGGAAGTTGCGTCCAAGTTCATTAACCGTGCGCTGACCGGCGGTGTGAAGTTCAGCGCAGACACCCTTGTGGAGCTTGCCGACGAGGAGGGGGACCTGTCGGTC
>URFJ01000012.1 GCA_900547135.1 uncultured Eubacteriales bacterium
AGGTAATCCTTACATCCTCAACTGGGAATACATACGCTTCGCGCATATAATCTACGATTACCGCCGGTTTAAGCCTTCTAAGCCTAAATTCCGCATACATTTCATGAGCAAACCTTTCAGGCCTTGATATCAGGAAACCAAAGCTGCCGCTTAGAAGCGCGCCACATTCCTCCCTGCTAAGGCCGATAGATTCCTTCATAATATATCCATCGTCCTTGTTCTTCCTTTCAAGCTTTATTACCTCATCCGAAAGGCCGTATATTCGCAGGCGTACCTTGCTCCTACCGTCAAATCCTGATAATTTGTCCCTCATGGCGCTGTCTTCCGGATCGTCGAAATACAGGCTACGTATCTCGTACTCTCCATATTCATTGGCGTTTTCATCCACAGCCATGGTTTTCTTAAGCCGTTGCGAAAGTAGCATATACTCACTTTCGTTTATATAGTATTTTATCTCGTGCCGGTATTTTGGCTTTTTCATCGTTTCACCGCCCTATCCCTGAGTTTCCGGGGCGCTGCCCGGGATGCCGAACAGTTCAACACACTTCTCGCTTGAAAGCCCGAAATACTGCTTAAGATGGTATACAAAGTATGGCTTTCTTGCATCCGCAAAGTCGTTAATCCTGTTAACGGACCTCTCCCAGCCCTCAAACGACATTTCACTCCACAGCTGGGTGTCCCGCTTCATTTCCTCACGTATGTTGCCCGAAAGCTGGGCTACGCGCGACTTCAGATTTTCAGGAGAGAACACCACATCGGCCATCTTCGCGCATTTTTGCAAAAACAGCTCCTTGAATTCGGGGTTCTTCAGCAGGCCCAGTATAAGCGTGGTTGAAAACCCCTTCCCTACTCCGTGGCCAGCAGGATTCAAGTATTTTGCAACCGCATCAAGCTGATAACCGCGCATGCCGTTTATGCTTGCGTTCATGGCCCAGCAGAAGTCATACGCTATCCATTGCCACTTCCTCCCTGGCGCTCTCCAGAATTTAATATTTCCCGTGTCGCTGTTTGCTACATATATCTGCATTGCAGTATACTCAGCAAAGTTGTCCACGTCAACCTGCCCGCAGACATATTCATAGTTTTCCTTATTGGACATATCACGCGTCTTTACATACTCAAGCAGTTCAAGATAGTCCTCATTGCTTCCGTTAAGCACATACCCAGCTTTATTGCCGTTTCCCACCAGCAGATCAATGCTGTCCGGTTCCTGTATGCCATAATGCTGGGCCAGATAATTCACCGTTACCTTCTCCCTCAGGTTGTATACCCCGCGGTAGTTTCCATTTACATATACAACGCACTGCCTGTACGCCTGAACCGCTAAATCCGTATGTTCATCCAGCAGGCTGGTTATCGTAACGTCGCGTATTCGCGAGATGGTGCTCTCCTGACCTGAAGCCCTAAGTATCAGCGACTTATAATCTTCGAAGTCGCGGCTGTCAAAAAACTTATGGTAAAGCCTTGAGTTTCCGAATCCCGCACGGGCAATAAGCGCAAGTCCCTTTTGTTCCTTCTGTCTCGAATAAGCGCCGAAAATCCTGACTACTCCGTCATCGCCGTATTCATAGGACCCGCTCCCGTCGATCAGGTCAAAATGGGCGGGTATCTCTATCTCCTGGTTGTAATTTTCATATATATTGTCAAAAGCCGACTGCTCGGTTGCAATGGCTATCACAGGAATTGTATGCGGGCTGTCAATAATGTAAGTGGCTGTAGCCGCGTCGCTCTCCAGTTTTCCGTCTGCATATGATACGGCGCGCAGCGCGCATGTCTTTTGAATGGCAATGGGGCCGGTATATGGGGCGTCCGACTGGTTTGGAACCGATCCGTCCAGCGTATAGTACACTGTACAGCCCTCCGGTACCTCAATGCTTACCTGCTGTGAACCCGAATATGCGCCCGCTTGCACCGTAAGTCCCGGCTTTTGAGCATAGCCGCTGAAGTAGCCCGTGTTTGTGGCGCCTGGTGTTGGCGATTTAAATACTCCGTAGCTTCCGCTGCCGTCCCTGCCTACGCTCTGGTCGGCGCGAAACCTGGCCGCGGAAAGCTTATCGACGAGCTTGCCGTCCGGCGCATATAAAAAGACCGTCTCACCGGCGGCAGACAGTTTAAAATTCGCCTCCAGCCCTTCCACATCCTCGCCGGTGCAGGGTATTACCAAGTATCCGCCAGGCGGAATCGTAACATCCGGGAACGTCCACTTGGCTGGATTCTTTGCGCTGTCCGTAAGGCTGTAGCCCAAAAGGCTTATACCCTGCGCCCCACGGTTATGAAGCTCCACCCAGTCTGGGTAATCGCTTCGGTTTGAAAGCTTTACGCTGTAATTGGCCCCCAACATTTCGGATATATATAGGTCTCCCGTTACCGCGGAATTGGCCGATTGAAGCAGCGCATAGCTGGAATCGGAGTTCTGCATGCCTGGCGTGGGCTGCCTGCTCGGCGCAAATTCGCCCGTACCGTCGGGAACCCTGGCCATCGAAACATCGGTTTCCTGCTTTGAATAGGAATAGCTGTCTATAAGCGCTCCGTTTTGGTCTGACAGCACCACATCCTCCTCATAAGCGCGGAGGCCAAATGGGACATGCACCTCTCCGTTTTCCATCCTGCCCTCCTCGCCGGAGCAGAATATAAGGAGATAGCCTCCCGCCTGGATAACGGTTCCATCCGGCAGTTGGGCCTTCATCCTGTTTCCCAGATCATCGGACACATAGAAACCGCCTAAAACAATTTCCTTGTCCGTTGAGTTATAAAGCTCAATCCAATCGGAATAATTTCCATTGTAATCGGCTATTGTCGAAGCGTTTGACGCCATAAACTCGTTGATAAAAAGCCCCTCAATGGATTTATCAGCTCCCCTGCCCGCCAGATACTCCTTAAACGCCTGAACCCCTTCTTCTGTGTTGGGAAAACCTGGCGTTGGCGAGGAAAACTCAACCCACAGTCCGTTGGCTGCGTCCTTTCCAAGCGAAGACCCGCTGGAGGTGGCCCTTAGCGCAAGGCTTTCTATTATTCGCCCAGTTGTGTCCATGAGCACCAGATCATCCGTAGAGGACAATTTGAACGGGGCGTAAAGCCCATCGCGGGTTTCGCCGCAGCAAAATACGACCAAATAACCGTTAGCTTCTATTTCCGTGCCCTGCGGGAATACATATTTAACTCCTGAAAGCGCATCGTCGCTGAGACCCCATCCGGAGACGTCGGCCCTTTCCTTTGAGCCGTTGTGCAGCTCAACCCAATCGTAAAACTTGCCTTCAGCGTCGGGAACTAAACCCTTATTTGACGTCATAACCTCATTTATTGATATTGAATAGCTTGATATCCCTCCCGAACCCGAATTGCCTATGATCCATACGACCATAAACACGAATGCGGCGACAAGGACTATTGATATTAAAAACTTGCCGATCTTCATCGACATTCCTCCCATATCGCGCGGGCCATATTCTGCCCGTCTCAAGGTAGTATAGCACAAATATGGGAAAATATCATAGCATATAAATGTGACAAAGAATTTTTACATTTGGCATGTTAACAACCCATTTGCGCTTCAATATTATGACACAAATTATTTCCAATATTATTACAGCCGTTACGTTGACATGTTTCATATTTCTGCCTAGAATAATTATGTAAGAACTGCCCAATATGTTGGACCGCTTTATTTTACTTGAGCTAACTTTGCCTACCATTGGCAGCAGCTTAAGCCAAATTGACCGCGAACGTCTATTATAATCATTTTTCGTCAAACATAATGATGACGGGCTGATTCCGATTATGGAGCCGGTTCGTGCTCCATAACCGGAATCCACTCAGGAGGTGTTATATATGGATCTTAACAATTTTACAAAGAATTCTTTAAAGGCAATAAGCGCCGCGCAGTCGATAGCAATCGACCATTCAAACCAGCAGGCGGACCAGGCCCACCTGCTGTATGCGCTGCTGACGCAGGAGGATTCGCTGATAAAGCAGCTGATGATCCGCATGGATGTTGACGCTGTATCCCTGATAGGGGAAACCGAAAGGCTGATAGACGCCCAGCCCCAGGTAACCGGAACGGGCATAGACCCAAACAAGGTATACATCACAGCTGACCTCAATAGGACCCTCCAGGCGGCCGAAAGAGAAATGGAGCGCATGAAGGATGAATTTGTGTCGGTTGAGCACCTTTTTATAGGGATCTGCGATACCCCCGGCGCCGCCATAAAGGAGCTGTTCAAACGATTTAAAATAGATAAAAAGGACTTTTTAAAAGCGCTTGAAGGCGTACGCGGCAGCGCCAGGGTAACGTCGGATTCGCCTGAGGAGACTTACGACGCGCTGGGCAAATATGCCCAGGATTTGGTTGAGCTTGCTAAGAAGCAGAAGCTTGACCCGGTAATCGGCCGCGACGGTGAAATACGAAATGTTATCCGCATACTATCAAGAAAGACAAAGAATAATCCGGTGCTAATCGGCGAACCTGGCGTAGGCAAGACCGCAATAGCCGAAGGGCTTGCCCAGCGTATCGTCAAAGGCGACGTTCCGCAAAACCTAAAGGAACGCCGTATCTTCTCGCTTGATATGGGTGCGCTCATAGCGGGGGCTAAATTCCGCGGCGAGTTTGAAGAGCGCCTAAAAGCGGTGCTCAATGAGGTAAAAAAGAGCGAAGGCCAGATTATCCTCTTTATAGATGAGCTTCACAACATCGTCGGGGCCGGCCGTACCGAGGGCTCCATGGACGCGGGCAACCTGCTAAAGCCGATGCTCGCAAGAGGCGAGCTGCATTGTATCGGCGCCACCACCCTGGACGAGTACCGCAAGTATATTGAGAAGGACGCCGCGCTTTCCAGAAGGTTTCAGCCGGTTACAGTGAACGAACCGACCGTTGAGGACACCATAAGCATACTCAGAGGCCTAAAAGAGAGGTATGAGGTGTTTCATGGGGTGAAGATTAACGATTCCGCGCTGGTAGAAGCGGCGGTGCTGTCCAACCGCTATATTTCTGAACGTTATCTGCCAGACAAGGCAATAGATCTGGTCGACGAGGCATGCGCGCTGCTGAGGACTGAAATGGATTCGATGCCAGCCGAGCTTGACGAACTGTCTAGAAGCATAATGCAGCTTGAGATTGAGGAAGCCGCGCTTGAAAAGGAGACCGACAAGCTCTCCGTTGAGCGCCTGGAAAACCTTCGCCGCCGGCTGGCACAAGAGCGCGAGGAGTTCAACTCCATGAAGGCGCGGTGGGATAACGAAAAGGACGCGATTAAAAACATAAGGAAACTGCGCGAGGATATTGAAAATTTAAACGCCGAGATGGAGCGTGCCGAACGCGACTACGACCTTAACCGCGCCGCCGAGCTAAAATACGGCAGACTGCCCGACCTTAAGGCAAAATTGAACGAAGCTGAAAGCGCTTTTGAGAGGGAACGCGCCAACGGCCTGTTGAGCGACAGGGTGACGCAGGAAGAAATAGCGCAGATCGTTTCCCGCTGGACCGGTATACCGGTAAGCAAGCTCATGCAGGGCGAACGCGAAAAGCTGCTTGGCCTTGAAGATATACTCCATAAGCGTGTAATAGGCCAGGACGAGGCCGTAAAGACCGTTACGGACGCGATACTCAGAACCAGGGCCGGTCTTAAGGACCCGTCAAAGCCAATAGGCAGTTTTCTATTCATGGGACCTACAGGCGTGGGTAAGACCGAGCTTGCAAAGGCGCTGGCACAGGCGCTGTTTGACGATGAGCGCAATATGGTTAGGATTGATATGTCCGAATATATGGAAAAATATTCCGTATCAAGGCTGATAGGCGCCCCTCCAGGCTATGTGGGCTATGAGGAGGGCGGCCAGCTTACCGAAGCCGTGCGCCGAAAGCCCTACTGCGTGGTGCTGTTTGATGAAATAGAAAAGGCGCATCCGGACGTGTTTAACGTGTTGCTTCAGGTGCTCGACGACGGCCGCCTGACCGACTCGCAGGGAAGGATCGTGGACTTTAAAAACACGGTAATAATACTGACCTCAAATCTGGGCTCAAGCTACATACTGGACGGCATTGAAAACGGGATCCTGACGGATAAGGCGAAAGAACAGGTATCAAAACTGCTCAAGCAAAATTTCCGCCCCGAATTTCTCAACCGTATAGATGATATAGTATTCTATACGCCGCTGAGCAAACAGCAGATTTATGAGATAACCGACCTGATGCTTGAGGAGTTAAGAGGGCGTATGCATACGCTGCGGCTTGGGCTTAGGCTTACGGATGCGGCTAAGGAGTATTTTGCAGAGGCCGGCTATGATCCGCATTATGGGGCAAGGCCGCTGAAGCGCCTGCTTACAAGCAAGCTAGAAACGCTGATAGCGCGTGAGATAATCGGAAGCGACCCTGTGCCGGACACGGTGTTTACCGTACACTATACGGATGGGGAGCTGAGGTTAGCCCAAAGCTAATTGTGAAATTTGCGCGCCGCTCCATAATATAGGACCAAACGTGGTAAAATTATATAGAAGCTGATGCGCCGGGCGCATGGAATTCATATAAGCTTGGGTGCGTCTGCGTTTTATGATTCAGGCAGGTATCAGCGGCGTCATTTTTGGAACTCCCGCTGCTTTACGCTTGATACTGCCGCTTTAAAAAGTTTTCATTAATGCGGCGGCAGGATGAAAGGAGATACGGATGTTAGGAAACTGGTTTTATTTTTACGGAGGGGACAGCATAATGCTGTTTGCGCTTCTAGCAGTTCTGGTGCTTGGCATTATCGTTCAGGCCAGGGTGCAGAGCACATATAAAAAATTCTCCAAAATGCGGGCGTCCAGCGGAGTTCCCGCCAATGAGATGGCGCGGCAACTGCTGCATAATGCCAACAGCGGGGTGTCCATCACACAGGTAAGGGGCAATCTAACCGATCATTTTAATCCAAAAACGCATACGGTGGGGCTTTCGGACGCAGTGTATCATTCCGACTCAATCGCCGCACTTGCGGTGGCGGCCCATGAGATCGGCCACGTGATGCAGTATGAGGACGATTACCTGCCCATACGGATACGAAACGCCATACTTCCCGTAGCCCAGATAGGGTCGAGCGCTTCGCCGTTTATAGTCATATTGGGTCTTATGTTCGGCTCCTATGAGGTTGCTATTGCCGGCGTTATCCTGTTTGCGGCCGTGCTCCTGTTTCAGCTTGTAACGCTGCCGGTTGAGTTTAACGCCTCGAACAGGGCGGTTTCAATGCTGGTAAGCTCCGGATTTATCACCTACGATGAGGAATCCAGCGCGAAAAAGGTGCTGCGCGCCGCCGCGATGACATATGTTGTGGCTGTTCTTTCAAGCCTTGTTACGCTGCTTAGGCTGCTGCTCATAGCGCGCGGAAGCAGGAGAGACTAATATACATATTTTTAAGGAGGCATATTTATGGACGGCACTGTTCTATACAAACTTTCCTATGGCCTATACGCTATTGGCGCGATGGATCAAAGCCGCATGTGCGGGTGTATTGTCAACACGGTGTTTCAGATAACATCCGATGGCGTAATCGCGCTTAGCATGAACCGGAATAACTATACGCATGGACTTATAGAGAGAAACGGCCGCTTCTCGGTAAGCATCCTAAGCGAGGATACGCCCGCCTCCGTTATTGGCGCTCTTGGCTTTAAGTCGGGCAGGGACGCCGATAAATTCTCGGGGCTTGACGCATATGTTGAAGACGGTCTGCCATTTTTGAGGGAGAACTCATGCGGTCATCTCGTATGCGATGTAGTGGGCAGTCATGAACAGGGTTCTCATACCGTATTTTTTTCAAAGGTTGCAAATGCGTTTGGCAAAACCGATAATCCCCCAATGACGTATGAATATTACCATAGGGTAATAAAGGGCAGCGCGCCTAAAAACGCGCCCACGTACCGCGCTGAGGCTGAGGCGGCGGCCGAGCCGGAATCCAGCATCAAATATAGATGTACCGTATGCGGTTATATCTATGATGGCGAGCTTGCAAACGAGCCTGACGACTATAGATGCCCGATATGCGGCGTTTCAAAGGATAGGTTTGTACGGATCGGCTAACTATGATTATATTATTAAAAGCGGACAAAGGGACTTATGGTCCTTTGTCCGCTTTTTAGCTTAATCTGCATTCCTCTTAGCTCCAGAGCATTTCCGGATATATCCCCTGGTCCTTCAAACTTCGTATAGCGGCAACCACATGAGGCTTGTCCTCCTTATGGGTAACTCCTATCCATCTGTCCGGCGTATAGAGCATCTTTACAGTAGCGTTGCCCCCAAGCGCGCGCCTTACGGATTCCGGAAGGTAATCCTCGCACTTTAAAGGATTTTCCTTTACAGCGTTTGCCATAAAGCTGGGAAAATCACTGCACAGATGTTCCATAAAACCTGGGTTAAACGCCCAGAAGTTCATCGATACCGTTGTATCAGCGGGAAGTTCCATATAATCCCCGTTTTCATCCTCGTATGCCGCTTTATCGCCATGGCGTATTACATTGGTACGCTCCCTTATATCCGAGAGATAGCCCCTGTCGTCTACAACGCATACGCCTCTGCTCACGCTTCCATGGTCGGTCAACGTTTCGCCAATCCGATAGCCGATTATCGCGTGCTCATTTTCGCCGTTATGCTCCAAAAGGAAATCGTAAGCAAGCTTAAACGCAACGGGGCCATAAAAATCATCCGCGTTGAGGGCTACAAACGGCCCCTTTACCACGTCGCGGCTGCACAGGATTGCGTGCGACGTTCCCCAGGGCTTCTTTCTGCCTTCTGGAACCGCGAAGCCCTCCGGCAGCATATCCAGCTCCTGATATACGTATTTAACATCGGCATGACGCTCAAGCCTGCCGCCTATCAACTCTTTAAAATCGGATTCTATCTCATGTTTTATAATAAATACAATGCTTTCAAATCCCGCGCGCAACGCATCAAAGACCGAAAAGTCCATAAGCACGTTTCCATGCTCGTCCATCGGGTCCATCTGCTTGAGGCCGCCGTACCGGCTGCCCATGCCCGCCGCCATTATGACCAGGGTTGGCTTTACCATAGCTCTACCTCCGTTTATTCGATACGGACCGCATACACGCCGCGTCAGTTGGCCGGTCAGCATTTAGCGCATGTCGATCCATTTGCTATTATACAGCATATTCCGCGTTACGGCAAACAAAAGCAGGGCTCCCGCCCCGCCTTAAAAATAATTTTGACTATATCCTCATGACTTCTACGCTATGCGAATCCTCGCTTCTCAGGGCTATTACCGCCCCCCTTATGAGGTATGCCGTAGGATCGCCCGATGGCCTTCTGAACAAGCACCTTATGTTAGTACCCTCTATCATGCCTATGTCAAGAAGCCTGCGACGCATTCCGCCCTGCGTGTTGAGCTTCGTAATAATAGCCGTTTCGTCCGTTTCGATCATATCAAGAGTAAGTCTTTCAGCCTCCATACTTTTATTCATCTCCGTTGAATGAGTAGGTGCACCCCATTATAAGGATATGTGGAATAGCTTAATTATGTGAGGAACTATTCAGCAGTTTTGCTCCTGTGACGGTTAATCTGCCGCCAAGCCACAATGACAGAAAAAACATGTATTAACGGAGCGAATCTCTTAATCATAATTATCGATAGCGCCGTTGGCAAGGCCGCATACAGCGGGAGGAGACGTCCCGTATGCGGCCTGTGCGCTGTTATAACGGCTCCAACCCCAGTATATACCTTACAAGCTTTACTGCGTCCGTGTTGTTTACACGGCCGTTTCCATCCGCGTCGGCCAGCATGAGCTGAAGCGCGCTAAAGGTCTCAAGCCTTACGCAGTATCTGGAAATCATCACAGCGTCGGTTATGCTGACCACTCCGTTCATATCAATATCCCCTATAAGCCCATACTGCGCTGTAACAGTCATATCGCATAGCACAGCGCTAACATCCATATCCCATCCTATAAACATATAGCCAGCATGGTCGGGCGGCGGCGGAGCCTGGGCCGGCAGCCCCGCGGCTACTACCTGCTCGTCAAGCGTCTCACCGGTTACGCCGTCGATAAAGGTAACTATATAGGCTTCGTCGAAGGTCAGCTGTCCGTTGGCGCATACGATGTCCATTGGATCAATTTCAAAGGAGCCCCAAAAGCCCTGGGCATTCCCTCCACGCGGGTTAACCGACACGGTATGGCTACCTTCAGCCTGTGCATGCGTACTGAAGCTAAAATCGGCAAGCGCTGTTACCACACCGCCCGAAACGCCATTGAACCCGACGTCAAGCCTTCCCGGGGCTTGCTGAACCACCTGCAGCGACGCACCCTCCGCCAAAGGGGTACAGCCGATGTACTCTAAGACATCGGGATCATACTCCAATGTGAAATCAGCTCCACAAAGCCCGCGCGCAAGAATTTTAATGTTAGCATTGTCTCCAGGCATAACCGCCCCGCCCAACGCCTCAAGCATACCCGCATGTTCGAAAAACCTGGCGTCTATGCCGCATGGGCTTTGTATGTCAAATTCAGCGTCGCCGGATAGCTTTTCCCCCTCATCACCGTACCATCCGTCAAACATCCCATAGGTTCTATATGCTTTGGCAGTTAGGCCGGAACCGGCCTCGCCTATCGTATTTAATTCCACGGTCCCGCCGTCCGGCGCGGCCACGCTTACAGGGTTTGCGCCAAGCGCCTCCGAATTGGTAATTATGGATACGAGCGGATTCCCTCCTGATTTTAACAGGTTTAAATTCGCGTTTTGGCTCAGGTCGATTCTGGTAAGCATGTTGTTTGTAAAATCCAGTTCTGACAAATCGGGCTTATCCAGCAGGCCCAGCTCGGAAATCGCGTTATGCGCGCAGTTAAATATCCGCAGTTCGGGGTTAGTGTCAAGGTTCAGCGTATTGAGCATATTGTATGAAACGTTCAAATCTTCAAGCGCAGCGCAGCCAAGAAGATCCACGCTTTCCAGCCTATTGCTCCCGCACGTCAGCTCCTTCAGTTTCGCGCAGCCGTTCAGGTTTAGAGTTTCAAGCAGGTTGTCATCCAGCGACAAATACAGAAGTTCGGAAAATCCGCTTAGGTCAAGGAATCCGCACAAGCCGAATCCCGGCCATTCTATACCTTCTACGCGGTTATTCTTCCATACAATACCCGTCCACGTAGAAATGTCATCAGGGTCATAATTGAGCTTAAGACCATTCGACACCCCTGTTTCATCCGTGTGCTCCAAAAACGCTCGAATCCGCTCAACTTCGTCAAGTCCAAGCAGCTCATAACGCGCTATTATCACGGTATCGCGGTAAACTTCCGAAAAGTCGCCGTACCAGCCCGAGAACTCGTATCCCTCATGTTCCGGCGGCTCGGGGGCCTGTGCGCCGGAACCCTCAGGCACCTCCTGCACAATAATCGTTTCTCCAGTCAGTCCGTCTATAAACGCTACGATATATACCGGCACTATAACCAGCATCCCGTTCATTATAGTTACCTGCTCCGCCAAAAGGTCGGTTGGGACGCCGTCTATGTATGAACAAGCCTCAAATGACAAGATTTCAAACTGGCTCACGCCACGGGCGTTCTCATTCACGCTAAACAGCAGACGCGCAAACTCGCCGCTTATATTTTCGCTTTGACCCGATACGCTAACGCCGAGCTCACCGTCACCATAGTCGTTCACTGCTATACCGTCAGGCATCTGCGCGGACCAACCTAGAAAGTTGAGCGCTTCTTCATCATAAGAAAGCGTAAAGGTCATATCCGAAATTCCGTACGCATTTAGCCGGATTGACGCTTCGCCTCCGGCAGTGGCGGTTGCCGGTGAGATTTCAAGGCTTCCGATTATATCTCCGGCCTGCGAATATGCCGAGGTTAAACTATAATCCCCTCCTGTAAGCATTACGTTAAACGATGTGGAAAAACATTCGCCCGACTGATCGTACCAACCGTCGAAAACATAGCCCTCCATTGGAACCGCCGATGCGGTGAGTTCTGTCATCTCCTGCTCTCCCTCTTCGTTCCAGTATGAGTAGCGCTCAAGATATGCAAAACCCCCGCGTCCAGAGTTTATCAGCACTCGTCCGGCTCCAAGTGATGGAGAGTTAACTTCAATATATTCAATGGGATTATCAGAGGTCTTAAGCTCGGTAAGCGATGTGTTGTTTGAAAGGCTGATTCCGCTAAGATGATTTTGAGTACAAAACAGCTGCTCAAGGTCAATACAATCGCCAAGGTCAAGCGACGTAAGCGAATTGTCGCCACAGTCCAGCCGCTTTAACGATACGCCGCCGCTAAGGTTTAGCATGGTCAGGCTGTTTCTTGCGCATTCCGCAACGGCCAGTGCCGAGCATCCGCCCAGATTTAATCCGGTAAGCGAGTTATCCGAACAGAAAAGGATGGCAAGGCGATCCAGCCCGCTTAGGTCTAAAACACCCGCAAGATCCAGGCCCATCCACATAATGCCGGTAACCGATGGACCGTCCCAGTCAAGCCCTGTCCAAGTTGCGGCATCATCGGGATCATAACCATACGGATTTACCTTGTCCCCATTTTTCACTCCGTTTATATCCGCTGTTTCCAGGAACTCGCGGAGCCTCTGAGTGTCTAAACCCCTTATTGTCTGCATATACAGGGCGTGTGTCGGCATAATTGCCGCTGATAAAATCACGGTGGCCAGAAGCGCAATTACACATCTTCTAAACGTCCATTTCATGAGTAAATAACCTCCTTAATTATCGAAATGTCCTATATTGATAGGATTTATAATTTGTTCCCACAAACGAAACATTATGGAATCTTTTTAAGCAATAGGTTTACCGTACCAAACAGTTTTTTGCACAATCTATAATAACGGCGGCATACGCGATTACGGCTTATACACGCTGGCAAAACGGAAAGTGATACCGATAGGCTGGAAGACCCCCGCCGCTGATTTTGCCGATTGTCCAATATGATATGTCTTTTAAACACTATAGCACATACTTTCAACTGCAATATATACTATTTTTTGTCATATTTTAGTGTACATCTTTGGCCCCGCTCCCTGCAATTAACAAACGGCTCTTAGGTATAACTGTATATTTCCTTCAACCTATTGAAAACGGCGTATAACTAATGTAACATAGGCTTGCAAGGTGCCTGAAAGCCGCGTGTTTCGGGCAAAAATGGAAAAGGAGCAATGAGAAAGATGATAGAACTCATCAATCATGGCGTCTATCTTAAAGACGGCGTACCACAATGTCAATGTGAATGCGGAGTTACGCCTGATGAGGGGCGCAAACGTACGATTGCTTACTCAATTCTGAGCACGCACAATGTCTCCGGTGATGACAAAAAGCTGAGGGTAAAATTTGACCAGCTTATCTCCCATGACATCACCTATGTCGGAATCATTCAGACAGCTCGCGCAAGCGGACTGAAGCAGTTCCCCATGCCCTATGCAATGACCAACTGCCATAACAGTCTCTGCGCCGTGGGCGGAACGATCAACGAGGACGACCATGTATTCGGCCTCTCCGCCGCTAAGCGCTACGGCGGCATCTTTGTGCCGACAAACCAGAGCGTTATCCACTCCTATGCCCGTGAAATGATGGCCGGTTGCGGCCAGATGATACTGGGTTCGGACAGCCATACCCGCTATGGCGCCCTGGGTACGATGGGTGTGGGCGAAGGCGGCGGAGAGCTGGTAAAACAGCTTTTGCAGAACACATGGGACTTAAACGCGCCGGAAGTAATTCTGGTATATCTTGAAAACGCTCCAAAGCGCGGCGTAGGACCGCATGACGTTGCTATAGCGCTTGTCGGCTCGGTATTCAAGAACGGGTTTGTCAAGAATAAGGTGCTTGAGTTTACTGGACCAGGCGCTGAGAGCCTGTCCGTAGAATTCAGGAACGGAATAGATGTAATGACCACTGAAACCACATGTCTATCGTCCATTTGGTCGACGGATGAAAAGGTCCACGACTATTTCAGGGTCTACGGACGCGAAGATTCGTATAAAGAGCTTAAACCCGGCCAATGCGCATATTATGACGGCATGATCAGGATAGACCTTTCAAAGGTAGAACCCATGATCGCCCTGCCGTTCCATCCGAGCAACGCATATACCATCAAAGACTTTACGGCAAATGCCAAGGATCTGCTGCACAGCGTAGAAGAGGAGGCCGTAAAGTCCTTTGGTAAAAAGATAAAAATAGATCTTGCAAGCAAGGTGCTGCCCGACGGCCGCGTTATGGCGGATCAGGGCATAATCGCCGGCTGCTCCGGAGGATTGTACGATAACATCGTCGAGGCCGCCTCAATCCTTGACAACGGCTCCACAGGAAACGGATACTTCGGGCTGTCGGTATACCCGACAAGCGTACCCGTTAGCCTGGAGCTTACCAGGATTGGCGCCGCTGCAAAGCTTCTGGCCGCGGGCGCGGTTATCAAGCCCTCGTTCTGCGGGCCGTGCTTTGGCGCCGGAGACGTGCCGGCCAATAACGGCTTCTCAATCCGCCATACTACGCGCAACTTCCCCAACCGCGAAGGCAGCAAGCCGGGCGACGGCCAGATATCGGCCGTAGCGCTTATGGACGCACGTTCAATCGCCGCTACAGCGCGCAACGCCGGAGTGATTACGCCCGCTACGGAAATCGACTACGACAACAGCGTGCCTGAATATCATTTTGACGGTAGCATTTATGAAAAGCGTATATACAACGGATTTGGGAAGCCCGATCCTGACGCCGAACTGAAGTTCGGCCCCAATATCACCGACTGGCCTACAATGTATCCGCTTACCGACAATATCCTGCTGGAGCTTGCCGCCGTTATAAAGGATCCCGTAACCACGACCGATGAGCTTATTCCGTCAGGCGAAACCTCGTCCTATCGATCCAACCCGCTTAGGCTGTCCGAGTTTGCCCTCTCCCGCCGCGTGCCCGAGTATGTGGGCCGCTGCAAGGAGATAAACGCCATGGACATAGCGCGCCGTGAAGGCAATGCGCCCATAAAGGTAAAGGACGCTCTGGCCAAGGTTGGAAGCCCCGACGTGCTTATAAACACCACGGGCGTAGCATCCGTATTGTTCGCAAACAAGCCTGGCGACGGCTCCGCGCGCGAACAGGCGGCCTCCTGCCAAAAGGTGCTAGGCGGCGCTGCCAACATCTGCTACGAATACGCCACAAAGCGCTATCGCAGCAACTGCATCAACTGGGGCATCGTACCCTTCACCATTAACCCTGATGAGAGCTTCGATTATGAGGTGGGTGACTTTGTATTCGTTCCTGGAATTAGAGAGGCTATAGCCACTGGCGCTGAGGAAATCCCGGCTAAGGTAATTGCCAAAAGCGGCGTGCATGATATTAAGCTCTATGTAAAGGGCCTTACTGAAGACGAGAAGGAAATACTTCTCGACGGTTGCCTGATGAACTACTACAAGGCAAAGCTAACGGACTGATATTCGATGCGGATTTAACACGTGTTAAACATTTTCATAAGGGATGCAAAAAGCACCCTCCGTAGGGTAAAAAGGCGCCGACGGCGCCTTTTTGCTATATCCTTCCCCTGTACCCTCAGCTGACAAGGGTAAGCGCAACCTTTATAAATGCTTAGCTCTATGAACACGATTCATTGAAAAAGAGGCGCGAGAATAAGACTTAGCCGATACGTGAAAATTGATAGCGCTTTAACTAAATATAAAGTTATGAGGGAAAAAGTCAGTTATCCAGCTTCAGTCCAACAATTCCGAAAGTAACGCCAACTAAAAACAGCATGACCTCGCCGACGCCGCCCAGATAGCTCATGGGATCGACCAGTATAAAGCCTCCGATAAGTATGAACATAATTCCAAAAAGTATAAATTTTAGACCTTTCATTAAAGATACTCCTTTACATGTTGATTCGGGATGGGAATCTTATTACCCATAAATAAGCAGATGCGGGTTCATTTGCAGGCTATCATTATGTTAGATGGCTTACGTTATTCCACGAAAAACAGCAGGCATTTGTTAAACGCCGCTGCCTTTTTATAAAATTCCTTTAAATTCCTGAAATTCTCCCACACATAATCAAACACCTCTTCCTCTGTGTCCTCTGTAGCGTCTGATACTAGATATACATCCTCATCCCTCATGCCTTTGAAATCGAATCTTTCCCTGAAAGCTTCCCTGCTGACGCCGCCTATCGCTTCAGCAATCTCCTTTACTTCATCCTCTGTAATATATGTAGCGGGGGCGTAGCCTATCTCCTCGTCGCTTACCTCCCTGCCAACCACCACCCTTGCGAGCGCTTGCGAATCGTCGACCCCTTTGGTAAGGACATAGTCTATGGCATGCCATGCCTTCTCAATGGAGAGCATATTCCCTTCGCCATCGTAATCGTCGTCGTCTCCAAAAAAGATAGCCTCCGACGCCTCCAGCTCGCCGTTAAGAATGCTGTCTACCTTTTCTCTGTCAATCATACAATAGGTACCCATCATTCTCATAATCAGCTTTTCTCCTTTTTTTGTATGGATATTAAATTATAATTTCAGCCTGTCCTTTAAGTCTATACTACTGTACAATTTCTTTAAACTTTTTTTAAATATGCCATTAAACGCTCATCCCTACGCTCGGTATCTTCATTGCAGTTGTGCCGGATGCGCGTCTTATACGATTTGGCTTTGGGCACGTGAAAGCCAGAGCTGAACGTATTCGCGCAGGCGTGCTTTAGTACGGGTCCCAGTTTTATCGGTCAAAACCTTTTCCTAACATTAACTTGCTTAAATTCGCCTTTACTACTTGAAATTCGTTACAATAAGCGGTACATTAACCTTGAAGGGTACACATACCCTTCATTGGAGGGTATGTCCCTAAAACACGTTCCAGAATAATTTGGAGGAAAGCAAAATGCAAATTGTCACAATGGGCGTTGCCGGCACGATGGAGTCATCCGACATTATCGTGAGAATCGAGCCGAACGATGGCGACGGCATTGACCTAGCGCTAGAAAGCGCGGTCATGCAGCAATTCGGCAAGCAGATAGAACGGGTCATACGCGATACTCTATCGGAGTTGGGCGTAACCTCTGCCGTGGTTAACGCGGTGGACAAAGGAGCATTGGACTGTACGGTAGCTGCAAGGGTGTCGGCGGCCGCTTACAGGGCGGCTAAAAGCACGGATTTTGTATGGAATGGAGGCGCCGTCAGATGAGCAGGTTAAGACGCAGCATGTTATTTGTGCCCGGCAATAACCCGGGAATGATCAGGGACGCACACATCTACGGCTCGGACTGCATAATGTTCGACCTTGAGGACAGTGTTTCTATCAACGAGAAGGATGCGGCGCGCTTTCTGGTTTTTAAGGCATTGACGTCGCTGAGGTATGGCAAAAAGGAACTTGTGGTCCGCATCAATTCGCTGGACGACTTTGGGATTGAGGACCTGGAAGCCATAGTGCGCGCTCGTCCGCATGTTATCAGGCTGCCCAAGACTGAAACCGCACAGGATGTAAACGATTGTGAAACCGAGATTGCAAGGATTGAGCGTGAAGCCGGAATTCCGGAGGGTACTACCGGCATGATGGCCGCCATCGAAGGCCCCAGGGGCGTTCTCAACGCGTATGAAATTGCCAGAAGCTCGAAGCGTCTCATCGGCATTGCGCTTGGAGCTGAGGATTATGTGACGTCCATGCGTACGGTGCGTTCCCCTGAAGGCATTGAACTGCTGTTTGCTAGGTCAATGCTTGTCAACGCCGCCCGTGCGGCAGGCATTGACGCCCTGGATACTGTATACTCGGACGTAAACAACGAAGAAGGTTTTGTCGCGGAGGCCCAGCTTATAAAGAAGCTGGGGTTTGATGGCAAGAGCGTAATCAATCCCCGCCAGATCGCCCCGCTTCACGCCGTATTCAATCCGTCGGAAAAGGACATAACAAAGGCAAAGGCCGTTATGGAGGCTATCGCTGAGGCGGAGCTTAGGGGATCCGGCGTTGCCAGCTTGAACGGAAAGATGATTGATAAGCCCGTGGTTGAGCGCGCGCGCTATATGCTGGAACGTGCGCAGGCGCTTAACATTCCCATTGAGGAGGTCTGACATGCAGCAGTTTGAATTTGATAAAATCCCACATATAGGCGAAATCCATGCCGTACATGGCGCTTACGATCTTAACGCGCCGATACATAAGGATACCTTGACGCTTACCGAGCGCCAGTTTAAAAACAACAAAGTTATTTTCAGCCTTCAAAAGGCTATAGAGCAGGTTGGCCTTAAATCCGGAATGACAGTTTCATTCCATCACCACTTCAGAAATGGAGACCATGTTGTAAATATGGTTATGGACACCATAGCGCGCATGGGGATACGCGACCTCACCGTCGCCGCCAGCTCTCTTACAGATATACACTCGCCGCTTATAAACCACATCAAAAATGGCGTAATCAAGCATATAGAAACCAGCGGCCTGCGCGGCGATCTGGCAGAGGCAATATCGCGTGGGGCAATTGACTTCCCCATAGTGTTCCGCTCCCATGGCGGAAGGGCTGCGGCGATAGAGACCGGAGAGCTTCATATTGACGTGGCCTTCCTAGGCGCGCCCTCGTGCGACCCATACGGCAACGCCAACGGGTATAACCGTGACAACGCCGAAGGTTCCTGCTGCGGAAGCCTTGGCTACGCAAAGCTTGACGCGATATTCGCGGATAAGACTATAATCATAACGGATAATATAGCCCCATTCCCAAACGCACCTTTTGGAATACCCGAATCCCAGGTAGACTATATCGTAAAGGTGGACAGTGTAGGCGATCCTAAGGGAATAATGAGCGGCGCTACGCGCTATACCAAGAACCCAAAGGAGCTTCTCATAGCAAAGATGGCCGCAAATGTAATAGAACACAGCGGCTATTTCTATAACGGGTTCTCCATGCAGATGGGTTCCGGCGGCGCTTCGCTGGCCACTGCGCGCTACCTGCGCGATAAAATGCTTGAGAAAGGCATCAAAGCCAGGTTTGCCCTGGGCGGCATAACCGGACAGATAGTTTCAATGCATGAGGAGGGGCTTATCAGCAAGATACTTGACGTTCAGTCCTTTGACCTTATAGCGGCCAACTCCCTTAAAAACAACCGTTTCCACCAGCAGATAGACGCAAGCTATTACGCCAGCTATGTTAACAGGGGCGCCGCTGTAAACCAGCTCGATTTCGTAGTCCTATCGGCGCTGGAGATAGACGTTAACTTCAATGTAAACGTACTCACAGGCTCCGACGGCGTCATAAGGGGAGCCATCGGAGGCCACCCCGATACCGCTGAAGGCGCCAGCCTTACAGTAATAGTCGCGCCGTTGCTCAGGGGCCGTATACCGACCGTTGTTGAGAGGGTAAACACGATTGTAACCCCAGGCAAGACCGTTGACGTGCTGGTTACGGACCAAGGCGTGGCTGTAAATCCGAACCGCCCCGAGATTTTGGTGCGCCTTGAGGCGGCCGGAATCCCAGTATTCTCAATCGAACGGCTTAAGGCAAGGGCTGAGCGCATTGTCGGCGTACCCGAACCAATACAATACGAGGACAAGATTGTCGGCGTTGTTATGTACCGCAACAACAGCGTAATCGATGTAATAAAACAGGTAAAGGACATACAGGTTTGACGCTTTATAAGCATGCCGGCGAGCCCCTAAACCGGGCTCGCCTTGAAAAAACCAGGGATTTTCTGCTTAGCCATGGGCTGCGTATGGAGTATGACGCGGACTATCTGGTATGCCTGTATGATGCTGACGGCCGGATAATGGCAACGGGTTCACTATGCGCAAACGTATTAAAATACATTGCCGTTGCCGACGAAGCCCAGGGCGAAGGCGCGTGCGCAACCGTAGTCAGCGAGCTCGTAAGCCAGGCATACAGGCAGGGCCTGAAAAAGCTGTTCCTGTTTACTAAACCCTCAAACGAGGCCATGTTTAAATCCCTTGGCTTTTATCCTATCGTCAGCACCGCGGACACGATGATGATGGAAAACAGCCGTAACGGTTTGGATCAATATCTCGCCTCACTCCCGCGAGCGGACGGCACAGCGGGCGCAATAGTGGCAAATTGCAATCCGTTTACGAAAGGGCATCTGTATCTAATGGAGCAGGCGGCAACGAGGGTGGATGTTCTTCACATCTTTGTGCTGTCTGAAGACCGTTCGCTGTACAGCGCGGATACCAGGTATGATCTGGTAAAACGCGGTACCCAGCACATTAAAAACGCATTTGTCCATCACAGCGGCGATTATCTTATATCGTCCGCTACTTTTCCGACCTACTTCATCAAAGAAGGGGCAGACGCACGGCAAATAAACGCCGATCTGGACATCGCCCTGTTCGGCTCGCGCATCGCCCCGCCGCTCAATATAAAATACCGCTTTGTAGGAACTGAACCATACTGTCCGGTTACCAATGCGTATAATGAGCGGATGAAGAAGCTGCTTCCCCAATATGGAATAGAAGTGGTAGAGCTGCAAAGGCTTGATGGTATAAGCGCCAGCAAGGTAAGGGCGCTGGCGGGACAGGGCCTCTGGGATCAGGTGGCGCGTATGGTACCTGAGGTTACCCTTGATTACCTGATTAATTCCGTCAATAAATAATTATCTGGAGAAGGGTTGCGGGAGGCTGCCCCTCCCGTTTACAATGCTGTATGGATGTTTCCCTTGATGAAATGCTTGCCGCGCGTGAAAACCGTGTGAAAGAGCAGCGGCGGCTTATAAATGAATATAAACTGCCGCTTATATGCCTTACCCTGAATATCGCCGGACCAAAAAAAGACTATCCGCTGGCAAGGAGCGCCTTTTATGAAGGCGTACGGCGCATACGTGCGGCCGTATCCATAAAATTCGAGAGTATAATAACCCTACACACCGGCTGCGAGGGCTTTTTTATAGTACATGGACATGAACCCGAAGCAATTAAACGGCTGATGATGGAAATAGAGGAACGTGACAAGCTTGGGCGCATTTTCGATATAGATGTCATTGATATCCATGGCTCAAAGCTTAGCAGGACCGAACCCCGAAAATGCCTTATATGCGACAATACGGCGGCAGCCTGCGCAAGGAACAGGTCGCATCCGGTCGCGGAGCTTGAACGGGCGGTCAAAGGCCTGTTCAGAAGCTTCTTTTCTGATGCAATCGCGCAAATGGCTCACGATGCGCTCATCCTTGAGGTTGAAGCCACGCCTAAACCCGGCCTCGTAGATTCGGCCAATTCCGGAGCACATGACGATATGGATATAGATACCTTCAGAAGGAGTGCCCGCGCCCTTAAACCCTATTTTAGATCATACGCCATGCTTGCCATGGAGATGTCGATGAGTAAGGAAGAAAGGATAATGGAGGGTCTGAAAGCTATCGGCCGTGCGGCTGAAAATGCAATGTACGCTGCAACAGGCGGGATAAATACGCATAAGGGGATTAATTATTCAATGGGCCTTTTATGCGCCTCCACAGGCATTTGCATTGAAACCGGCCTGGGGCTGGACAATGCCGTCAGGCTATGTTCAGCGCTTGCGTCACAAAGCGCGCTTAATGATTTTACAAAAATTGAGAAGACATCAACGCCCTCAAGCCACGGGGAAGCGCTGTACCTGGCTAAGGGGATAAAGGGCGTTCGCGGCGAAGCGATCAGCGGTTTCCCCCGCGCAGTATACGCAAAGAACAGGATATGCGAGTACTTGGATATGGGCTTAAGCCAAAACGATGCGCACGTGCTTACGCTTGCTGAGATTATGACTATACTGGAGGATAGCAATGTATGCTACCGCTCCGGCATTAGCGGCCTTCGCCATATGCGCGACGCTGCAAAGCGGATACTGGCGCTTCCTGTTGCTCATAGGTTGGAGGCTATTAGAGCGCTTGACGGCGATTTCATTGGCAGACGCATCAGCCCAGGAGGGTGCGCCGACACCCTTGCAATGGCAATAATGATGTATCGCGCTGAAACAGCGTTCAGCGTTTAAAACCTTACCTGCTTACAACAAACAATATAAGCGCCCTCCCCCGTCCCCTTTCTGGGGGATACAAGGGGGGGCGTCATGCGTTTGTTTTATACCTATAATTGTTTCGGGCAACTGCGTTTCGTATGTTAACCGCCTTACGCCGATTTTTTCCTCCAAACTATAATTCCAACAACTATGCCGGCTACTACAACCGCTGCTCCCGCAATTATAATCCAGGTATAGCCTCCGCCTTCAGGATCCGGCGCTCCCGGACTCACCCCTTGAGTTCCTGACGGGGCCTGCTGCGAATTTTCATTTTCAAAAACAACCTCTATTGTCAACTCCTCATTTACATCGGAAACGGTATAGCTTGAGCCAGGGGCCTCAGCAACGGTATCACCGTTTATTATTACTTTTGACGCAGCATAGCCGCTGCTAGTGATAAAGTCCAGCTTGAGCTCTCCGCCCGATTCTACATACACCGTACCCGAAGGTACTACAGATCCGCCTTCGTTGGATGTAACCGTTACCTTGATTCCATTGGCGGCCGCCTCCTCGTATTGGGCGGTAATTATAAGATTCTGCGTTACGTTCCTATGATCCGTGTCCCATCCCTTAAATGTATATCCATCATGCGCATTCAGTTTAGGAAGGATTGCGTCCATACCATGGTTAACGCTCTGCGTTGTTATGGCCTGGTTATTATAGCCGTCCATAAATACTACCGTATAGGTGGTTACCTTATAGTTGGCCTTTATTGTCACATCAGCCGCTACACTCTGATAACCGTCGTCCCATCGTATAAAAGTGTATCCTTCATGCTCAGGAGCATCCGGCGGTGTTGCTTCGCTGCCTCCGCGTACGGTTTCCGTTTTAAGGGTTTGGTTCGTAACCCCGTCTACAAAGGTAACCGTATATTCCTTTGAGGTGTCCGGCGTCCCGGTTGGTTCCGGTGCTATGGTGCTATACTGTCCTGGAAGGACAACCTTACCACCGCTTGCCTTTACATCGCCTCCCGAAACGGAGGTGGTCTTATTATCAACCAGCCTTGACCCATCGGTTACAGCGAGATCAAGCGCAACCTCGCCGGCGGCGTTGGAATTAGCGGTAAAGTTGAGTTTCATACAAGCTTCATTATTATAATTGTCCATCGCGTTTATTATCGCAATGGTTAGAGTGCCTGGATTTGTATCGTTTACAACCGCCAAGCCTTTCGTATCGCTGTACCCCTCGTATGTAAGCCTGCCGGCATCATATGTAACCGTAAGCGTAGCGGCGCTGAGACCCGATATCGTAATGGGAACGGATATTGACTCTCCTGGATTAGCATTGACCACTGGAAGGGAAACCGTAAGGTCTCCATCAGCAAATGCAGGGACTGATACGGTAAATATAAGCATTAGTGTTAGTGTTAACGCAGCTACGATGAATTTTTTCATATTATCCTCCATTACCGTTTAGCCGTGGATGTTCGTCGGTCGCGGTACGAACGCACAAGCGGCTGTTTCATTATTATTTTCTCTAAATAATAATACCATAGATGAATGCAAAAGGTTGCCTGAAATAGAATAATTATTTTGTGTTATAGTCGTTTAACCTTACATGCTCTTATTTCCCCCGACTGTAGGATTGAGCGGGGTACTATTTACGAAATCGCCGATAGCCCATAAGGACTGTTAATGATTATGACGCACTTTTCTGCATACGGGCTATAATGGACGGCTAATCTATGATTGGTAAAAAAAGAACTGCCCGCGCAAGAGCGCGGGCAGTAACTGACTAAGAATTAGTCCATCGGAACCGGGAAGGTCTCAAGGCCGGTTACAAAACGTGCAATCAGCGTTGCGTCGCTTATTCCAACGCTGCCGTCGCAGTTTACATCAGCCAGGAGCTCCTGCAGCTCGCTCAGGGCTTCCATTCCTACAACGCCGCGTATCAGCATCGTCGCGTCTGTGATGTTGATCGTTCCGTCGTTGTTTACATCGCCCAGGATGCCATAGACCGCGTTTACCGTCATGTTTTCATATACGCTTGAGAAATCCTTGTCCCAACCGCAGAATACATGGTAGTATCCAGTCTCTTCGTCATAAATGTAGCGGGCCATTTCAGGCGCCTCGGCCGCTCCGCCTACAGGTACTGTTACCTCGGCTATGATCTCGCCGTTGTACATGAAGGTTACGGTGTAGCCGTTTACTACATTGATCGCGCCCGCTATCGCGTCTACATCATCTACAGCTACGTTTGTCGTCGTTCCGTCGATGATCGCCGCCGCGCTTATTACCTCTACAGGTATAGCGTATTCGCCGTCTTCACAGTTGCCTGCTACAGCGAACTCAAGGATGATGGCTTCGCCTTCATAGTTGCCTTCGTAGTTCATCATCGCTATCGTCAGCTCGCCTGCCGTCAGGTCGTTTACCGTTACAAACGCGCCCACTACAGGGTTCGTGTATCCTACGTAGGTGAACAGGTCTGCGTCGTAGCTCAGCTCGAATGCCGCTGCCGCCAGGCCGTCTACCGTTACCGGTACGCGTACCGTGCTGCCCGCGTTCGTTTCTACTGTGCCAACTTCAATCTCGTAGTCAGCCGGCGGTGTCGGTATTTCACCAGGTATCGTGAACATACCCAGAAGCTCGCTGTTGCTTCCGCCGATCGGGCCGCTGCCTATGCGCGTGCCTTCGCCCGTCTCAAGGTTTACCTCTACGAGGCCGTTGCTTGAGTTGTCGCAATACTGCGCCCACAGCATCTGATCGTTGTTGTGATCATATGTCATGGTCTGTACGTAGTTGATCGGGAAGCCCGTCGCTCCTATTGATTCGCACTCCGCCGTTTCAAGGTTGATCGTGTGCAGGTAGCTGTTGTTTATCTGGTTGCCAGGGGCGAACGAGATGCCGTATGCTTCGCCTTCGGTTGTGATTCCCAGGGTCATGATAGCGGCAACCGCCGTGTCTTCAAGCGAGCCAACCAGCGTCAGCGCGCCTGTTCCCATATCTACCGTGTACAGCGACCTCGGACCCTGCTGATTCTGAGACGTGCCGATCGCGTACATCGTATCAGTTGCGTAGTTGTACGCCATGTCTACGATGATTTCGCCGATTGTGCCGGCTACATTCAGGTTGCCCATGTTGTCCAGCGTCGTTGTGAAGTAGCGTCCGTCGTTCGTGTAGCCGTATACTGTGCCGTCTACATATTCCGCCGCGAATACATCCGATCCAGGCGCGCCTATCGGCGTTGTCATTGACGGGTCTTCGCTGCTGAACGCTATCCAGTTGCCCGAAAGCGCATTGTACGCATACAGGTTAGCTTCCGGTACTTCGGGTGCTTCGCCTACATATACGTCGTCCAGGTACGCTTCATCGTTATTGCTGTTTACGCTGCCGTCCTTCGTGTAGCTCCACGTGAAGGTATACGTGCCAGCGCCAGGAGCTACGTAATAGAACTGTGTCCAGTCTACTACGCCGCTTATGTTGCGTACTTCTGTTCCGTTTACTGAGAAGATCAGCTTATCATAATTGGTTTCGCTGCTCGTTGACCAGTCGAAGTACAGCGCTTCGCCGTCCGCCAGTTCTACAGTTGTAGTTACCGTTGAGGAGGAGCTCGTTATGCCCGCGTTGCCGGATACGGCGTAGTTATCCCTTACTTCCCACGGATACGTCGCGTCGTTCGTGAAGGTCAGCGTGCCGCCATCTATGTTCAGCGCTTCGTCCAGATCGCCTGGTATTACAGGCGTCGGCGTTACAGGCGGTGCTGTCGGCGTCGGCGGTACTTCGCCGCTTGCCTTGTACAGCTTGATCTCCAGATAGTCTTCATCGCCGTATACCCACAGGTCAAACGCCGGATGGTCTATGTCGGACGCCGTGTTGGCGTAGGACAGATGATCCCACTGGCCCGCGTTCGGCGCGTCCGTCCTCATGTTGCCGTTACCGTCCCAGTTCCAGTTGTAGGACGCGCTGTCGGCAAGACCCAGCCACGCGTAACCGTTATGCTCAACTACTTCGCAATACCTTCCATTGCCTACGCTCTGGATTGTGCCCGCGGTTTCACTTGAGAATGTCCACAGGTGTGCATTGCTGTAGCCGCCTACGATGACGTTACCGCTCATCTGTGCGGGATCGCCCAACAGACGGATGCTGTTGTCGGAATCAAGGACGTTGCTCATCATCATGATCTGGCCATTGTAATTAACCGCTATGATGTACTCTTCGCCAGGGATGATTTCATTCGTCTCTACAAAGCCGTCTCCAGGAGTCGGCGTTACAGGCGGTGTCGGCGTTACAGGCGGTGTGTCGCCTTCGCCGCTTACCACTACGTTATCAAGGATGAGTATGTACATATCGCTTACGTTATGGTGACGGAAAGCAAT
>URFJ01000013.1 GCA_900547135.1 uncultured Eubacteriales bacterium
AACATTCCCAACGAACCGGCACTGCCCATCCCGGCCGTCACCGTCAACACCAGAAAAGGCGTGTTCGTGAGCTACACGACCGACGACAGACCCGCTGTTTGAGCAGAAAAAAGCGAGTGTCCTCACAGCTTTTCAAATGCTGTAAGAACACTCGCCATGGTGCGGGAAACAGGACTTGAACCTGCATGTTGTCGCCAACACACGGACCTGAACCGTGCGCGTCTGCCAATTCCGCCATTCCCGCGGAACAAAAAAATGGTGGATGGGGATGGATTCGAACCATCGAAGTCTGTGACGGCAGATTTACAGTCTGCTCCCTTTGGCCGCTCGGGAACCCATCCACGAATAGATGTATTATATTGTTGGAGCTGGTGATGGGACTCGAACCCGCAACCTGCTGATTACAAATCAGCTGCTCTGCCAATTGAGCTACACCAGCAAGGAGTGAAAGCAGTGGCTTATGGCGACCCGGAGGGGGCTCGAACCCCTGACCTCCAGCGTGACAGGCTGGCATTCTAACCATCTGAACTACCGGGCCGTTTTACTAATCAAAAGCGGATGGTGGGAGCAACAGGGCTCGAACCTGTGACCCCTTGCTTGTAAGGCAAGTGCTCTCCCAGCTGAGCTATGCTCCCTCGCCATTCCGCATCGACAGACGTTATTATAACTTATGCCTGTGCGCTTGTCAATGCGGTTTTTTTAATTTTTATGAAATTAATGTAAACCGTAAATAGCCCTTTTACTATGCGTCTTGGGGCCTTATTCTGACGCAATGGCACCTTTATATATTTTTATCCTCACTTCTCGGCAAATGCGAAATATGTTAAGATTAAGTTCAGTATGTAACATTTATAGAAGAAACGTAAAATCACTCGCTTTGGAGGTGCCGATGGATATATTCGACTTCTTTATGCTTTTGGGAGGCCTGGTCCTTTTTCTATATGGAATGAGCGTTATGGGAAGCGGTCTTGAAAAGCTATCGGGCAGCAAGCTTGAACGGATACTTGAAAACCTTACAAACAATCCTCTAAAGGGCGTGCTAGTAGGCGCCGGCGTTACCACTATCATACAGTCTTCGTCCGCCACTACGGTAATGGTGGTTGGATTCGTAAACTCCGGGATCATGAAGCTTAAGCAGGCCATCGGCATAATTATGGGCGCCAATATCGGCACCACGGTAACGGCATGGATTTTAAGCCTTACCGGCATACAGGGCGACAGCATATGGATAAACATGCTAAAGCCCACATCCTTTGCACCAATTCTTGCCGTAATCGGAATGGCCATGATTATGTTTTCCAAAAGCGGACGCAAGCGGGATCTCGGTTCAATAATTGTCGGCTTTTTTATGCTAATGTTCGGTATGTCGGCTATGAGCGACGCGGTGGCCCCGCTTGCCAATAGCGAAGCGTTTACATCCATTCTGCTCCTGTTTACAAATCCTCTGTTCGGTGTTTTAGCGGGAACGGTTCTTACGGCTATCATACAGAGCTCGTCGGCATCGGTTGGAATACTTCAGGCGCTCGCTACTACTGGGAGCATAACGTACGGAATGGCAATACCTATAATCATGGGACAGAATATAGGTACATGCGCCACCGCCCTAATATCCTGCATAGGCGCCAATAAGAATGCAAAGCGCGCGGCTATGGTTCATTTTTACTTCAACCTTATCGGAACGATTTTCTTCTTAGCGTTATTTTATGTTCTTGACGCTATAATTGGGTTCAGCTTTACGGCCACAAGTATTAACGGGGCTGAAATCGCAATGATACATACGGTATTTAACCTGACCTCCACGGCCATCATGCTCCCGTTTAGCAATCAGCTTGCAAAGCTTGCCACGCTTACAATCCGCGAAGGGAGCAAGGAGGAAGTGCCGCTCGACGAAAGACTGCTCAACGTTCCTTCCTTCGCGATAGAGCAATGCAAAAACGTCACTGAGGAGATGGCGGTCCTTGCCAGGAACACCCTGAATATGTCGTTGGCTATGGTTGACAAGTACGACGCGAAAACGACCAAGCTTATTATTGAAAACGAGGATAAAATAGATAAATATGAGGATTTGCTTGGCACATACCTTGTAAAGCTGAGCGCACGCGAATTGTCTGAGGAGGATAGCAACGAGGTGTCAAAGCTTCTGCATATAATTGGAGACCTGGAGAGGATAGGCGATCATTGCGTCAATATTGTCGAATCCGTTCAGGAGATGTCTAATAAAGGGATTGCCTTCTCAAGCATAGCAAAGGGAGAGCTTGGAATCATGGGCTCCGCTATATCTGAGATCGTAGGATTTGCAACAGATATTGTGTCCACTGAGGATCTGAATCTGGCCTCTAAGGTCGAGCCGCTTGAGGAGGTAATTGACGGTCTTGAAACAGAACTGAAAATGCGGCATGTTAGGCGCCTTAAGGAAGGTAACTGTACAATCGAGCTTGGCTTTATATTCTCAGACCTTATAACCAATTATGAGAGGGTAGCGGACCATTGCTCCAACATCGCCGCATGCGTAATACAGATTAGCGTTGCCTCCTTCGACATGCACGAATACTTAAGCGTTGTAAAGTCTGAAACGCGCTTTGCAGAGCAGTATAAGGTATTTAAGGAAAAATACACCATAAATTAGGGGGAATTATATGAAAACCGAGTTTCAGGGAATAGCCGCCGAACTGTACGAGCTGGTCCACAGCGGCAACGCCGACTGTGATATATATCCCCAGCTGATAAAACACCATTTCGGTACGGACGTGCTGGAGCTGGGGTGCGGGTCGGGAAGGCTGGCGATTCCCCTTGCTAAGAACGGCTGCAACGTAACTGGAATTGAGTACGAAAAGGATATGATCGACCTTCTTTTGAGCAAGGATTATCCTAAGGACAGATTGTCGGTGATACAGGGCGACGCGCGAGATTTTAATATAGGCAAAAAGTTCGACGTGGTATTGCTTGCGTGCAATTTTTTGAATATGTTTATCGATCCTTCAGACGTTGTGAAAATCCTTACAAACTCAAAGCACCATCTAAGGGCTGGCGGATCCATTATAATCGACAGCTCGGTTCCTGATTTTGCAAGCATGTCAGAGGAAAACGGAAAGGTCTCCGTAAGTGAATTTAAAACTTCAAGGGGGACGACGCTGCGCGATACTTTTACTCCGCGCTACGATTTCGTGAGCCAACTCGAAACCGATGAGATATTGATACAGGAGTTTGACGAAGCTGATAACCTGTTGAGGGAAGAAATGATTGTAACCCAGCTTACTTACTACCTGCCAAGGGAGATAAGAATGCTTGCCCGTGAAGCGGAATTGACCGTATCGATGGAGTGCGGACGGCTGGCATGTCCCTTGTCAGAGGACAGCATAGGGGATAATAGCCGTGATATGATATTTGTTTTAAAGGAGTAATCGCCAATTAGCGCATCCCAGATTTTAATTATTCTTCTGCTTGGAGTTGTACAGCCCCTCAAATTCCTTATAGCTTATACATTGGAACGTCATAGGCATCTAAAGCAATATAGCCTAAACCGAAATTTTTACTGCCTGTGCGGGGAGAAAGGATGACGCCTGGATAAGCCTCTTTGTCGAATTTAAGAATTCTCATGTGTAAACAGGTCTTATTTTGTATTGTATTGCCGTTTTCTAAAAATTGAGGTAATATTAATCAATAATAAGTCTAATGCTTGGAGTTTGATTATGCAGGCTTATGGTAAATTTGCGTATGTCTATGACCAGCTTATGCGGGACGTTGGATACGATGGATGGGCAAAATATTTATCGTATCTGCTGGGAGATTCAAAAACGGTTATAGAGTGCGGCTGCGGAACCGGCGAGCTCACAATGCGCCTTGCAAAGATGGGCTTTTCCATCACAGGATTGGATATATCCGAGGACATGCTGGGTGTCGCATCGGAAAAGCTAAGGAAAAATGGGCTTACGATTCCTCTCATTCGCATGGATATGGCGGAGTTTTTAGTTCACAATCCGGCAGAAGCGATATTATGCGCATGCGATGGGGTAAACTACCTTACATCGGTTAATCGGGCTAAGGCTTTTTTCTCATCCTCGTTTCGCGCGCTTAAGCCTGGAGGATTGCTGTTGTTCGATATATCCACCAGGTATAAACTTGAACGGGTTATCGGAAACAATACGTTTGCCTCGGATGAGGGCGATGCCGCCTATATATGGGAAAACAGCTATGACGGCGCTAAGTCCCTGTGCGAGATGAGGCTTGCTTTTTTCTCCCGTAAAGGCCGGCTATACGAACGATTTGATGAAACGCACGTGCAGCGTGCGCATACAGAGCTGGAGCTGCGCACTGCCCTAGCTGAAGCGGGATTTGCTTATGTCAGGGTGTATGACGCATTCACTCTTGAACCGCCAAAACCCGAGAGCGAACGGCTGCAGTTTTATGCAAAAAGGGATAATACGTAACCGGAGGTTAAACAATGGCCGATAGGATAATTAAGGGACTGCTTTTTGACGGGAACGTCAATCTGATTGCCATTAACGGCACCGAGCTGACAAGGGTCGGTAAGTCCAGGCAGGGGTTATCCCGCGTGTGTACAGCGGCGCTTGGCCGAACGCTTATGATAACGTCTGTTATGGGGGCGCTTTTAAAAAACGATACCGACCGCATATCAGCCATAGTCAACGGAGGCGGCCCTGCCGGGCGGATAATTTGCACTTCCCGAAGGGGCGGAATTGTTAAAGGCTATATCGAAAACCCTTCTCTTGAACTTCCGCCAACGCCGGATGGCAAGCTTGACGTTGCTGAAGCGGTTGGCAGAAAGGGCGATCTTACCGTTATTCGCGACCTTTCGCTTAAGGAGCCTTATATAGGTAAGAGCGAAATTGTCTCGGGTGAGATAGCCGAGGACTTTGCAAACTATTTTGCGTTGAGCGAGCAGCAGCCTTCGCTTCTGTATCTTGGAGTTAGGGTTGTAACGTCTACCGGTGATGTGCTGGCGGCCAGCGGACTGCTGGCGCAGCCGCTCCCACAATGCCCGGATGAGTATGTATCCGCACTGGAGAGCAGCGTTGGCACAATACGGGAACTTACGGAGATGGTTGAAAAAAGCGGTGATTTCGAGGGTTCGCTTGACAAATTGTTTGCCGGCATGGACCTTATGATTACAGAGAAGTTCGAACCCGTTTTTCAATGCGACTGCGATAGAGCAAGGCTTGAGGCAATACTCGAATCGCTAGGCGAAAACGAACTGACACAAATGCTGGAGGAAGACGGTGGCGCCGAAATTACCTGCCGCTTCTGTAATTCAGCCTACATGTTTGATACGGGTGATTTAGAAAAAATCATCAGGAGGTGCGCCGCAACCGGTGCCGCAGGCGATGTCGAGTGACCGCGTAAAAATACGTTCAATGGGTAAACTGCTTACCTTTGAGCGCTCTGCCGAATACCATATTGAACAAGGCAAACGCAAGGAGGCCTTTGGCGATATGCCCGGAGCTATGCTCTGTTACCGCAGGGCCTTAAAAGTGCAACCATATGATCCTGAAACCGTTTTGGCAATGGCCTCATTGCTCACAAAGATGCAGCGGTTTGAAGAATCAAATAGGTTGTATATCATGAACCTGGCCAGTAAGGAATACAGGGCAAAGTGTTATATTGGGCTGGCATTTAACCTGATAAACATGAGCTGTTTCAACCTAGCTGAAGAGTATCTCAATATGTGTCTGGATGAGGATAACAACAATGAGCTCTATCAAAGGGTTATGTTCCTGGCCGATGTTGTCAAAAGCTATGGCGCAGATGAGCCGAGTATACTCTCCCACGATATGGACGGCGTATCAAAGTCAGATTTAATGCAAATTCAGGATTTTATCCAAAACGGCGATTCCAATATGGCGATTTCCCTGTTAAAGGACATATCCTGCAAAAACCCGGATCATATCGGCATAAAGAACAATCTGGCGGTTATGCTGTTCGAGGCAAAGCGCTTGGACGAGGCCATTGAGCAGGTTAGAGATATCGCCCGCAACCTTCCCTACAATATCCTTATCAAGTGCAACCTTGTGATATTCCTCACGGCCGCTGGAAAAACAAGCGAAGCGTATGATATACTTAAAGAAATGTCGGCGCGTACTCCCGATGATATCCACGAAGCTCTTCAGCTTGCAATACTGCTGTTAGAAAACGGATTTACTGGTGATGCGCTGCGCATTTACAACAGGCTGTATTCCGAACTTCCTTATAGCCAGCCCGTATGTCACGGACTTGCCCTATGCTGCTTTCATAAGGGCGACTATGGCGGAGCGATTAAACATTATAATAAGCTGCTTAAAATCGACCCGCTTGATAGCGTGGCGCTTTATTACAAAAAGATATGCTCCGACGCGCTTATCGGGAAAAAAACCACCTTTAGGTTCATGGGTGGTTACGCAGTTCCGGTAGCTGAGGCGGTGAGACGGCTTTCTCTATTAAAAGAGATGATCGATAGGGAAAGCGATTATATTATATCCGTATGGAACGCAGATAATGATCTGGAGTCCGTTCTTCGCTGGACCTTAACGACCCAAGCGCTTCTGATTCAGAAGTCCGCCGTTATCCTCCTGGGCCGTATCGGGGACGCAAAGGCCGAATATCTGCTTCGTGAATGCCTTGCGGACTTCTCCCAGCCCGATGAGCTTAAACTTGTCATATTCAGCGTACTTGGAACCATCGGCGCCAGGATGCCGTATATCTCGTGTATATCCGGAAGGCCCGTGTCCGCTCCAGAACCCGCTCTGTCAAAGGTACCTGACAGTCTGCCATATCCCTACTACGCAATACTGGAAGGGCTTATGGACGGCCTTAGGGACCGCAGGGGCGGAACCGTTGCCGATACGGCCGCAGAACTCGTATTGAATTTTTACGGCGCGCTGGACGACTATCCATATTTAAATCAGGATAAGCGGGCAGCTCTGTCCGCCGCCTTTGAGTACGAGGCTTGCAGGCGCCTTGATATAGAGGTTACGCCCGAGGAGATAGCGAAGATACGCAATGTGACCGTAAGGCGTATAAAAAACGCATTGAAGACGATTCAACGTATAATGGAGGGTTAAATGCTATTTATAGCCACATGCAAGATGGGAGTCGAATCGATTACCGCACATGAGCTGTACGCGCTTGGCATTGAAGTGGTTGCGGTTCATGACGCCCGCATTATATTTAAAGGCGGATTTGACAGCATGGTTAGGGCCTGCCTGTGGCTTAGGACCGCGGAGAGGGTGCTTATGGAGGTAGGGGCCTTCACAGCTACAACGTTTGACGAGCTGTTCAATGGAGTAACAGCTGTAAATTGGAAGGATTACCTTGCTAAAGACACCTTCATACATGTCAATGGCAAAAGCGCGAAAAGTACCCTGTTCAGCGTATCTGACTGCCAAAGCATAACTAAAAAGGCCATAGTGGAAAATCTAAAGGCCGCCTATCGCACCCATACCATTCCCGAAACTGGGAAACGCGTTATCGTTGAGGTAGGTTTATTAAAGGATCGGGTCACGCTGGCGCTGGATTGCTGCGGAGCCGGCCTTTCAAGGCGCGGATACCGTACTTTCAACGTTGACGCCCCCATCTCCGAAACTTTAGGCGCTTCAATCGTAATCCTTTCAGGGTACAAACCTCACATACCGTTATATGATCCAATGTGCGGCTCGGGAACAATGCCAATAGAAGCCGCCATGATCGCGACAAACCGCGCCCCTGGCCTAAACAGGGGCTTTGCCGCTGAAGAGTGGCATTTTCTTGACGCCGGGTATTTTGAAAAAGCCCGCGCTGAAGCGAAAAACGCAGTAACTAGCGCGCCATTCAAAATTTTTGGCAGCGATATAGACGCAAGGTGTATTGACATATGCAAGCGCCATGCTAAGAAAGCCGGCGTAATGCTGGATTGGGCCGTCCGTCCCATCAAGGATTTTACCCCGTCACCGGACGATGGGATAATAGTTTGCAATCCGCCCTATGGCGAGAGGCTTTTAAATAAGCATGATATAAAGAAATTATATGTAGAGATACGGGATAAGTTTAACGAGTATCCCCGCTGCTCAAAACATATTGTAACTTCAAACCTGGATTTTGAGAGGATATATGGCCGCCGCGCCGACAGGCGCAGGAACCTGAGCAACGGCGGCATAAAATGCACACTATACAGTTACTTCAGATGTTAATGTTTTGATGCAGCGGCCCCTACATAACCATATTTAATACTGTCGCGTTCAATAAAGTTTGTTCGCTATAGCTTCATATTCATATCATATTGTCATGCAATAATTGAATTATAAGCTTGGATGTAGCGCTATAATATTCCATATGCTATAATTAAGCAATATACTTAACGGCGGTAGTACAATGTTTGGTTACGTTGGCCCCCTGACATGCGAGCTTAAAATCAAGGACAAGACGCTGTACGACGCGTATTACTGCGGCGTATGCAGGGAGATAGGCAAAAACTTCGGCCAGCCACCGCGCGCAGCGCTGAGCTATGACTGCACCTTTTTAGCGTTGCTTATTTCAAGCGTAAAAAGGCCTGTTCCGCCTGAAATGCATTGGTGCGGCTTTAAGCCGCTTTCAAAAAAGCGCGCAATGATGCCTTCTTCTGAAGCGATTCAATTTTCGGCCAACGTAAATATAATCTTGACATGGTACAAGCTTAGGGACGACTGGAACGACGAACGCAAAGCCTCCGCATTGGCGCTGAGACCGCTTCTTTCATCTTCCGCTAAAAAGGCGTTTAAAGCCTGTCCCGGGGCGGCCGGCGCTGTTGAACGCGGACTTGCCGAGCTGTCGGCACTGGAACGGGCTAGTTGCTCCGATATAGACGCGCCTTGCGACGCCTTTGCAAGGATGATGAGAGAAATAATGCTGACGGCTCCGACCGTAGACAGGCGGACGCTGGAAGCAATGGCCCATATGTCGTATCATATGGGAAGATGGATATATCTGGCCGACGCTTGGGACGACCGTGACAAGGATGAAAAGAGCGGAGCTTACAATCCTTTCACAGCCTCTGGAGCCGGAAAGGACAGGGCAGGGTTCTTGATGAATATTTCGCTGACCGAGGCGGTAAAGGCGTACGATCTTATTAATATAATAGCCAATAAGGGAATACTTGACAATATAATACGCCTTGGCTGTTACGAACGTACCTGCAGGCTGCTAGATTCCGAATGCGGCGGGACCGCCATCAATGAAAGCGCCAATGTGGAAACGCAATAGACGGTTTTATGCGTTGTTTTTTAGATAAGGGCAGTTATGGTTTAAACCTGTTTTCATCCCTTTAATCTCATGGAGGTATTCTGAATGAACCCCTACAAGGTGTTAGGAGTAAGCGAGACGGCCACTCCTGAGGAAATAAGGCAGGCTTATCTGGAGTTGGTTAAAAAGTATCATCCGGATAAGTATACGGATAATCCTCTAAAAGAGCTTGCGAACGAAAAGCTTAAGGAAATAAACGAGGCATACGATACCCTAACAAAAAAGGATAGATCCTCGTCTGCTTCATCTTCCGGCAGGTACTCGGGCTATTCTGGCGGCGCCGACAGTTCATATACGGGAAGCAGCGCCTACTCCGGCCCTGAATCGCAGGAGTTTTCAAGAGCGCGGGCGTTTATATCCCAGGGAAACCTTCAGGCGGCCAAGTTGGTGCTTGACGCAATAAAAACACATAATGCCGAGTGGTATTTTCTATATGGGATAATATACCTAAGGCAGGGGTGGTATGATAAGGCAAACGAATTTATAACCAGGGCCTATCAAATGGATCCCAACAACGCTGAATACAGAAACGTATATTCAACGCTGAAAAGTTCCGGCTCGCCCTATGGAAACGGAGGCGGCTTCAACCGCACTGGCGGGTCCTCATGTAGCACCTGCGATATCTGTTCAGGCTTGATCTGCGCTGATTGCTGCTGTGAAGCCTGCGGCGGCAACCTCATCCCCTGCTGCGGATGCAGGTAGTAAAAGGGGGCTAATAGCTTGTATAAATTAACGCCTACGTTGAGAATTACGCTGTGTTCCATGACCGTAGCGCTAACCATGCTTTTCTTATTTGCTGCCGCTACCCTTCCAACAGGCAGGCTTGTGTGCTATCTTCTGGCGTCCGTATTTGTATTTGCGCTGACAAATGAGGGAATGTATCTTGGCGCTATTTTATCCTTTTTAGCAACCTCAGCGCTTTGCTGGCTGATCATTCCAGGCAAGCTCTCTATAGCGCCATATATAATAATACTTGGCCATTACTGCATTTTTAAGGATTTTCTTAAAAACCGCATTGGAGATAGGGTTATCGGGTTCGCGTTAAGGCTGTTATACTGTAATCTGTTTACTGGAGCGGGAATTGCGCTCGCGATCTATGTCTTTAATCTGGATTTAGCTGCGCTTGTGCCTGAGATGCCCCTTTGGCTGATAGTAGCTGTGCTTGAGGCTGGGTTTATATGCCTTGATCTTCTTACCACAATGTGCCGGACGATCTATATAAACAGAATCCGCAATTCACTTGTTAAGAGAAAGTGAGCCTCCTGCTGCTATATGCGGTTAAAAGAGAGCTTCAATACCGTGTATAGCCCGCGCTTAGAACGATTCTCAAGCAACAGCGCTGCGCTTAAATTTATCAGAATATTAAAACCCCCTGTAGCATCAGCCTATATTGGGGGTTTTGCATTAATATTATTCCGATGAAGCGTAAATATTAAAAATCCTGTGAAACTAACATATATCTCTCAACGGCCCCATGTCAAGACCGTTGAATTGATTTAAAAACTCCACCACCTCTCCTACAATCATCTTTACGCCCCCCGGCACATCGCTTTCTATGTTGAGCGGGATAAGCGGATCATGGAGCGACATTCTTATTAAGAACCATCCTTCCGCTGTGTCAACGTTTACCCTTACGCCCTCATAGTTATCCTTTTCCACTCTCCAGCCGCTTTTTTTCGCCGCATACTCATCCATTTTTTCAAGTACAAGACCTCCATAGGCGGAGAAATCAGGTTCGGTTATCCTCAACCTGAACTCTTTAGCCTCCATGGGTTCCTCTAGTTCATCTATGAGGTTTTCAAGGCGTGATCCATCCTCAGTTCCCCGTGCTATTTCAATCAGCAGCTTTGCAATGAGATACGCGCCGTCGTCAAGGAAGTAATTGTCCCTAAACGCGCCGTGGCCCGATGTTTCCATTGCAAGGGGGCAGTCTACTCCCTGTGAATTCAACCGCTTCGCCTCATTTATCACATTGCGGTATCCTCGCTTAAAACGCCTGTGTACCCCTCCCTTTTTCTCTATAAATGATTTCAGCCCCACGGATGTAATTGAATCCGTTACTATCGTAGCATTTGGATGTTCCCTCAGCTCTATCGCAGCCATCATGGCGATAAGCCCGTTTCTGTTAAGACTGCGCCCCCCTTCAAGCACCGCTGCCGCCCTGTCAACATCCGCATCAAATATAATCCCAAGGTCAGCGTTATTTTTAATTACAACGTCTCGAACGCTCTCCATGGCGGCAGGATCCTCGGGATTTGGCGAATGGTTTGGAAAACGTCCATCCGGCTCTAAAAATACGCTTCCGCTTATATCGGCGCCCAATGGTTTGAGCACTTTTTCAGCGAAAAAACCTCCCGCGCCGTTTCCAGCATCTACAACTATGCGCTTGCCCTTGAGCGGATGCAAATAATCGCGGGCATTTGCCCTCTGCCTTATCATTTCAACCATATCGTCAGCGTAAACGGATAAAAAATCCTCATGGTCAATTTCCATCTCATAGGGCAAGCTTAACTCCGGACATTCCTGCGCGGCCTTCAATATATCAATGATATCACCCTTTTCGAGGCCTCCCTCACGCGTAAAGAATTTAAACCCGTTCCTATCCATCGGCATATGGCTGGCTGTAACCATTACCGCGCCGTCATACATGAACCCTTCCCTTACCGTGCTCATATACATAGCCGGTGTGCTGGCAAGGCCGAAGTCTGCTATCACTATTCCGCTTGAGGCAAGGCCCTGGGCAAAATACCATGACAGCTCACGGCCAGTTTCTCTGGAGTCGCGGCCAATGGCAACCCTGACTCCGCTATCGGACCGCGCTTTTACCCATCTGCCAAACGACCAACCGATCCTTCTTACTACGCCGGGTGTAAGCGCAGCATGCTCTCCCACGGCAACGCCCCTTATATCGCTTCCATTTTGTAAACTTAACAATTCCATTGTTTAATCCTCTGCAAAATAAATATGGCCTGCTATGCTAATTGTTTTAGGTTAGCTAAAAACTTTATCCAACCTATGCGTCCTATGCGAGGTAGTGCAGTGTCTCATACAGGTTCGGCGCGTTTGGCCGCATAACCTAATTTTAATCCAGTAGCCTAAAAAGGCGCCTATGACGCCTTTTTTATAACTCTTTAACCCTGCATCTCGGGTAAGGCCGCATGTAAAACAGCTGTCCTCGCCAGCTTCACTCCTAACGCCTCTAATCCTCCATGTCATTCCATGAAGGATCCGCCATACTCGTTGTTGTAAATCTCGTTTCCGATTAAGTTAAGGTCGCCTATCTCCAAATCGCATTCAAAGTAACTCCCCGAGCGCCAAACCTTTAAATGCATCTTATCGCCTACCCTCTTGCCGCGTATCTTGGCAAGGAAGCTCTCCTGCGTTGGAGCGGTCATTTCGTCGCATTCCACAATTATATCATCCGCTCTTAATCCTGCACTGTATCCAGGCCCGTCAGTTATAACCGTATATACAAGAAGTCCCTGTGGCCTTCCATACGCTTCCGAATAGACCTCGTCAATATGTATTACAGAAACGCCTATTCCTGGACGTTCCATATGTCCCTGAGTGATGAGCGCCGTTATAATCTCAACCGCTCCGTTTATGGGAATTGCAAAGCCCAGGCCCTCCGCTGAGATCGGATTCCCATTGTCGTCATAGCCTGCTGTGATTGTCTTTGCGCTGGTAATGCCTATGACCTCACCGCGCATATTTAGCAGCGGTCCGCCGCTGTTGCCTGGATTGATGGCTGCGTCAGTCTGTATATACGTGTTGGTCTTCCCATCGATATTAACATCCCTTGACGTCGAGCTGATTATTCCAAATGTTGGTGTGCCGGCCAGGTTTGCCCCTGTGGGATCGCCGATTGCCACTACAAACTCCCCGATTCTCGCGCTGCCGGAATCGCCAAGCTTAAGCGCGCTAAGACTGGTCGCGTTTACCTTCAAAACAGCGACGTCAGCCGTATAATCCGCACCCAGCACCTCTGCGTCAAGCTCCATGCCGTTATTAAGCGTTGCCGTTACCCTATCAGCTCCCTCAATTACATGAGCGTTGGTTACGAGATAGCCGCTGCTGGATATTATAAAGCCTGAACCGGTACCCTGGATTCCCTCTGTAAACAGCGCCCCCAGCTTGTAATCCCCGACATAATTCGTTATGCTGACAACGCCCGATGAAACCACATCTACTATCTCGGGTATTGGATTTGTAGTATCGGATATCTCCGGCGCTACGCCGTCAAGGGCAGCCATAGGCCGCTGAGTTATATCCGGATACGGAGTGGTGTCGGTGTCCCCGCCTGGATCCTCCGTTTGAAAAGGATTTGGCGGCGTAAGGGAACCAGGCCTTGTTGGAGCGGGGCTGGCGATTCCCGGATTAGGCCTCTGGCTGTCCGGAAGAAAGATCGAAATTATCAAAATGCCCAATATCACCACTATAAGGGCAATCGCCAAAACGGTGCCAAATCCGCCCTTTTTGTTCGGCGGCTGCGGCTCTCCTGTAAATTCATTAAATCCTGTATAACTACTGTTATCGGAATTGGTGTTAAAGCTCATGAATGCACCTCCTGTTATGATTATACCCTATAATCGACGCTGTTCCAACTTTAAATTGGTATATATCAATTTTTATCGCCATTTACCGCGTTCTTCGGCGCCTGCTGCACGTTAACCCGCTTCTTAACCTGTGCAGCGCGCTTTAGGGTAAAGGTAAAGCAGGTGCCTTCACCTACGCTGGATTCGGCGAATATATCCTGCCCATGCTGTTCCAAAATGCGCCTGACTATTGATAATCCAAGGCCTGTACCGGACGTGTTTGACGGCGTATGCGCTTTTTCCGCTTTATAAAACCTGTCAAAGACATACGGCAGATCCTCCTTGGAAATTCCCGCTCCATTGTCCTTAACGCTGACATAGCATGTATCGCCGTTAAACCGCGTCTTTACAGTAAGAACGCCCCCCTCGGGGGAAAACTTTATCGCGTTGTCGACAAGGTTTCTTATAACCTGAGTTATCCTGTCCCCGTCGGCCTTTACCCCGCTGTGGTTTTTGGCAAGCTCAAGCCGCATGTCGATGTTTTTCGCGTTTATCTGCGCTTCAAATGTTATCAGCGTCCTCACAAGGAGCTCGTTTATGTCAAATACGGTTATATTTAATACGCTCTGGCCCGATTCTATGCGCGCAAGATCAAGCAGGTCGTTTACCATCGATGTCATGCGCCTGTTCTCGGACAATACGATATTAAGATATTTTCCGTATTCCTCCTTTGGGATTGTACCGTCGCTCATTGCCTCAAGAAATCCCCTCATTGAGGTCAAGGGTGATCGCAGCTCATGCGAAACGTTAGCCACAAAGCTGCGGCGCGCCTGCTCCAGCGTGTTCAACTCATCCGCCATATGGTTAAAGCTGCGCCCTAACTGGCTAACCTCATCCTGTCCCCGCATATCGACCCTTGCGTCGAAGTCGCCGCGGGAAAACCGCATTACCGTGTTGTTCATCAGCTTAATTGGGCGCGTGATTATGTTGGTTATGTAAAAAACAGCAAGCGTCGCAAAAAATACGGCAATCAGCGCCGACAATAGAATATCCATATACACCTGGGTAATCGACTCATATAAACCCGTCATATCGATATGCATAAAGATTACCCCCAGGGCATTGCCGCCGTCGTCCTTTATGGTTTGAAAAACGGTCATCGTAGGAAAAGAAATCAGACTTGAAAACATATCCATAACTATTGAGGTTCCACCCGACGCCATTATCGCTTCCGTTTCCTTGCTCAGATCCACCTCATCGCATGACGCCCATTTGTTTCGGGAGTCCTCATCAAAAAAAGAAACCTTCCCCAGTGAGGGGTCGGTAAATCTTAGCTGAATAAACGAATCATACTGTCGCGCGCTGTTAGTAAGCTGCTCCACCGCAACCGCGCGTCTCTCTTCGTTTGTATAACGGGACGCCACCACTGTGGCAAGCGCGCTGCATTCGCGCCGCATCTCCATTTCCCTTTCTGAAACATAACGCCCGCGGAAAATACCCGCCATCGTTACGCCCAGCACAATAAGCATGCCCAGCGCAAGGGCGAGATATATCGTGAGCATTTTGGAAAACAACGTCTTAAACATCAGTTCATTTCATACAAAACGGAGCGCCGCTCAGTCTTCGTCCTTTGAAGTTTCAAACTTATAGCCCACGCTCCATATCGTTTTTATCTCCCAGCCCTTTGCGTCAGCGAGTTTTTCACGTATTCTCTTTATATGCACGTCTATGGTCCTTGAATCCCCATAGTAGTCAAAGCCCCATACCTGCTCCAAAAGCTGTTCACGGGTAAATACCTTTCCCTCATGCGCAGCCAGAAAGTAAAGCACCTCCAGCTCCTTTGGAGGCATCTCCACCCGCTTTCCATTGAGCCTGACCTCATATGTTTCAAGTGAAACAGAAAGGTTGCCGTATGCAACATTGTGGTCCTGCTCGTTTCCTGACGACCGGCGCAGCACCGCTTTTACCCTTGCAATCAGCTCTTTGGCGTCAAAGGGCTTGACAATATAATCGTCGGCGCCCTGTTCCAGGCCCTGTATCCTATCCATAGTATCGCCCTTTGCGGTAAGCATGATTACCGGAACGTCGCTATGCTTGCGGAGTTCTGAAAGCACCTCCCACCCGTCCTTGCCCGGAAGCATTACGTCCAGGATTACCATAGCGGGGTTGCATAATGCAAACGCCTCTTGGGCAAGGTCTCCGCGCTCACACGTATGGACAGTAAATCCAGCCTTTGTGAGATACATCTCAATGATAGCCAGTATATTTTTATCATCGTCTATAACAAGTATAATGTTTTCCATGGCGCCCCTCTATTTTTGATATTTTCCAGTTGCCCGATCAAATAAACTATGCATCAATAGCTAAACGGGTTTTACCTCTATGCCTTCCCTTTTAAGCAACGCGGCGGCAACCCCGTCACCCTCCCGCAGCGTACCGGTAAAACTGCCGTCGTATATTTCACCTGCCCCGCACGAAGGGCTTTTTGACTTAAGCAGAGCGGTCATTGCTCCAGCGGCCCTCGCTATTTCAAGCGCGGCGTATGCTCCCTGAAGGAATTGTTCCGTTACGTCCCTGCCGCATAGATCCTTCACCCTGGCACGGCCATTTAGTACGTCTTCCCCGTCCCCTCCCGATATCTCGGCCGGAGGACGTGGGATTTCAAGCCCACCGAGACATTCGGGACATATTCCGACGAAATCATTGGCCTTAAGCAACTTTATTACCTCTGTGTTGGGCTTAGAGCCGCCGTCATATCTGCACTTATGCCCCAACAGACATCTGGATACAATTATCATATATCTTTACCCCATCGATATACAAGCTATATCGGATTAATTCAAAAAGTTTTTACATATGTGTATCTTTTTCGCCTTATTCAAGGGCGGATGTTTAAAACCGCCCCTAACCCTGCGCCCTTACTTTTTTAGCACAACGGCAGTTACGCCAGCGTCGCCCTCTCCATACGCGCCCTGCCTGTAGCTGTCGACAAGCCTGTGGATGCGCAGATAGTTCTGAACGCCTGTCCTGAGCGCCCCCGTACCCTTGCCATGGATAATAGTTACCTCGTTTAACCCGTTCATAGCGGCGTTTTCAAGATAGCGGTCAACCTCAATGAGGGCTTCGTCAACCAGCATTCCCCTTATGTCGAGGGTAAGGCCTATCGGCTGTTTTTCAAGCGTTATCTTCTGCTTTACGGTATCCTTTCTCTCGGACTTTGCCATGCGGAGGTCGCTCAGCTTGACGTTTAGCTTCATTATGCCCACTTGAACCTGAATGTCGCCCTTTGCGTCGACTGAAAGCACAGTGCCCCGCTTATCAAGGCTTACTATCAATACATCGTCGCCCGGTTTAACCGATTTTGGCGGCTCGCCTAAATCCTTTGGCTTGTTTTCCTCCACATCAAGCAGCTTGCCCTCCTGCCTGCGCATCTCATCGCGGCTATCCTGTATTATCCTGTCCGCGGCGCTTTGGTCGATGGTCTTTATTGACCGTATGTTGGCGATCAGCTTTTCCATCTCACGCCTTGTGTCCTGAACCAGCCGCTTCGCTTCCTCGCGCGCCTTTGCCTGATAGCCGCGTTTCGCGTCGTCAAGCTTTCTTCGCTCCTTCTCCGCCTCGTCCCTCAGCGCGTCAAGCTCAGCCCTAGCCTGCTCGGCAAGCCTTCTTTCCTGCTCCGCTATCCTGCGCTGCGACTCGGCGCCCGATATTACATCTTCAAAGCGTATATCCTCATTCTTAAGGAATTTCCTTGCCTTTTCAATTACAAATTCATCAAGCCCCAGCCGCTTTGATATCTCAAAGGCGTTTGATTTTCCAGGTATGCCTATGAACAGCCGGTATGTCGGGCAAAGCCTGTCTATATCAAACTCCATGGAGGCGTTTTCCATACCCCCGCGCGCAAGGGCGAATGCCTTGATCTCGCTGTAATGCGTGGTAGCAAGGGTTACAGCGCCCCTTTCATGCAGCGATTCAAGTATGCTCATGGCCAGCGCGGCGCCCTCTACGGGGTCGGTTCCAGCTCCCAGTTCGTCCAGTAGCGCCAGCGAACCGGAATCCGCATTGTTCAGGATGTCGACAAGCCTCGTCATATGCGATGAAAACGTTGAAAGCGACTGCTCTATCGACTGCTCGTCTCCTATATCGGCGTATACATTGCTAAACACCGCAAGCTGGGTGCCCACGTCGGCCGGAACGAACATCCCCGACTGGGCCATCAGCGTAAACAGCCCTACAGTCTTGAGCGTAACGGTCTTTCCTCCGGTATTCGGTCCGGTGATAATTAGAGTTTTAAAGTCCTGCCCAAGCCATATATCTATTGGCACCGCCGTTTCCTTAGGCAGCAGCGGATGCCTTCCGCGCACTATCCGTATGCTTCCTTCGCCGTTCATCTCAGGCCGCACTGCCCTCATATCCCTGGCAAGCGCCGCCTTGGCGAATCTGAGGTCTATTTCCCCGATTAGGATGAGCGCCTCGTAGATATCGTTCCCATATGGGGCAACCATTGCCGTAAGCTCCGTTAAAATCCGTTCCACCTCATCCCGTTCCTCGGCCATGAGCCTCTTATACGAGTTTCCTAGCTCCACTACGGCAGACGGTTCGATAAAAAGCGTTTGGCCGCTTCCCGACCTGTCATGCACAAGGCCCGGAATCTGCCGCTGGTTCTCCTGCTTTACAGGTATGACAAATCTTCCATTGCGCATAGTAATAATGGGTTCTTGCAGGTATTTCTGGTATGTCGATGATCTGATCATGCTGTTGAGCTTTTCACGAACGCGCTCGTTTACCACCTTTATCTCCCGCCTGATCCTGGATAGCGCGGGAGAGGCCCCGTCAAACATTTCGTCCTCATTGATTATGCACCTTTTTATCTCATCCTCAATGAACAGGTACGACGGCAGGTTTACCGCCATCGCTTTCAGCCTGGGCTGCGCATCCTCCTTTGTCAGCGAAGTCTTTGCAACGCGTATAGCTCTGAGGCAGGAGGCTATGCACAGCAGTTCATGCATGGACAGGCACGCAACCGCACGGATACGTTTAAGCGCGTCGCGCATATCCGGAAAATCGTCTATCGGCGACTGGCCAAGCTTATACAGCAGCGCCTCAGCCTCCGCCGTCAGCTCCAGTTCACCATTAATCTCGTTTTTATCCCTCAACGGGCGCAGCTTTACCGCGTTTTCCCTTCCCACGCAGCATTTTGCATGCGCGCCCAGCATCAAAAGGATCTTGTCATATTCCAGTGTTTCAAGCAATCTTTTATTCATTCCTGCCTCCTTGGCCGGTAAGGTTAAAGTACATTTCTCTGCCAGTGTCCGCGCGTAGCGCCCTGCGGCACTTCAATATTGTCGGTCTCCCCGTTTCGCGCCCTGGCGGCGTCGCTTATGACTTTTGATACAAGCCCCGGGCTTTCATCATAAAATGAAAGGACCCACGCGCTCACTCCGCTTAATTCCATCGCCTTGTCGATAATATATGTAGGATTGCAGTTGAGCATCCTTACGATGCAGCCTCCGCTCAACGCGGTATTTATCAGCGGAAACCGCCTTGTGTCGCCGTCCGTAACCACCCCCGCCATGCCGTTGCAACCCAAGCAGCCCTTATGCTCCTTAACAGGGCAATGGGCAAGATGCATGAGCACAGTCCGCCCATATATGCAAATCGCTGCCGGCCGCCTTTTCAGGATATCGCGCAGCTGCGGCCTAGAGAGCTCCTGAGAAAGTGTTGAGCGGTCCACACCCATCCTTTCCATCAATCCCAATGAGCTTAAATTGAACAGGTTCATACCAGCTCCAGCCATACAAAAACCGGCTTTTTGGGCCATATCAAGCTGGCCTAAGTTGTTTATCTCAATCCCATCAAGCTTTTCTTTATCGATAAGCCCTTTGATTCCTTTATAATCTCTTTCATTCAGCGTTACCGCGGGCATCGCCAGCAGGAGTTTCTTGCCCTTTTCCCTGATAAACTGCAGCTTCTCTATAATCTGTATCCCATATTTATTGGGATCAATTATTATCTCATCGGCTCCGGCCCTATCCGCCGCTTCCGCCTGATCCACATTTATTATCCTGGCCGTGATCTTAGGCGGCAAATCATGCGTATTTACCCCGCCATATTCGGGGAAGGATATTGACGGCGCTTTTCCTTTAAAGCATAGCGGCTTTTTGAGCAGCTCACAGGCCTCCCGCCTCATGGCGTTTAGTTCGGACGCGGGCAGGAATGCGCTTTCATCCATATCCACTATAATGGATTCGGCATAAAACGGCGTTCCCCCCAGCCTGTCCAACTGCTGGATATATGCCTCTCGCTTTCTTGGAGAAATAGCGGTCTGAACGGGTTTCCCAATCACATGCGCCGACGCTTTGGCCCCAACGTCAACCATAAGGTCTGCAGGTTTACCTATGCGCATTGACAACCGCATGGACACTACAGTCCTTTTCCGCTCTCCCGAACAGGTGGATTTTACTCTGTTAAGCAATGCATTCCCAGGCTCGGCAGAGTTTTTCGCTCCGGTTATAACCCCGTCTCCGTAATAATAGCCCGTGGTATGCCCCCGGCTGAATATTCCCTCAACGTCCTTTAAAAGATCAATCAGTTCCTCTTTTGGGCCTCCATCAACAGCAGCCCTGTATGCCCGCGTTACGGACGCAACATACTCAGGCCGCTTCATCCTGCCCTCCAGCTTTATACAGCTTACCCCCGCTTCAATCAGCTCCTTAACCCGCATAAGCATGCACAGGTCCGCGGGGCTGAGACAACAGTCGGATTTTTGCGGATATCCCGCAACCGACGCTGGTTTTCGGCAGGGCTGGGCACACATGCCCCTGTTGCCGCTGCGCTCTCCAGCCATTGAGGAATAGAGGCAGCCCCCTGAAAAGCTCATGCAAAGCGCTCCATGGGCAAAGGTTTCTATCTCCACCCCTGTTTTAGCTTTGCTTAGCCTGCGCAGCCCATCCAGGCTTACTTCCCGTGAGATTACCGCCCGCCGCAATCCCAGCCTGCGGCACGCCATAAGCCCGTCTTCAGTATGCACGCCCATCTGCGTGCTCGCATGAAGCTCCATCTCCGGAATACATCTATTAAGCTCTGAAATTAGGCCCATGTCCTGTACGATCAGCGCATCAGCGCCGATGCTGTATAAAAACTCGGCATATCTCAGGGCGCTTTCCATCTCGCGGTCAAACAACAGCGTATTCATCGTAACATATACGCGCGCGCTCCTGATATGGCAGTAATCTATGGCGCGTTCCAGTTCGGAGTTGTCGAAGTTTTTTGCGTTCCTCCTTGCGTTGAACATGGTTCCGCCCATGTAAACGGCGTCAGCGCCGTTTTGAACGGCGGCGACCATGCTTTCATAACTTCCGGCTGGCGACAACAGCTCCATTATACTTATCCTTCCGAGTCCTCAAGCGTGAAAAGCCCATGTCTTTCAATCATGCTATCAAGCTCCCCGCTTTCCATCATGTCATATAGCATCATGTCGGCAATTTGCACAAGCGCCGGAGAGTCCGTGCTGCTTGCGATTGCGTAGTTTACCGTTCCAAGCATTGTACCCTGTATATTAAGGTGGTGCTCCTCCCTGTATTTTATATAGTGGGTTCCCGTAAGGGATATCCCGTCCACCACACCTTTGTCAAGGGCGGCAAGCATATCCGGATACGATGCAAAGACGCTTTTGGAGATCCCTTTGTCGGGATTGGCGTCGGCATATGACTTGAGGGCTGTTTCGCCCGGCGTTCCCTTTACATAACCAATGGATATGCCGTCGATCGATAAGCTCTCCTCTCCGGCCTTTATAGCAAGCCATACCGGATCAACATAGTATGTTCCCGAATAGACGCAGCTTGAATATCCTCCCTGTCTCATCATGCATATGGCCACGTCGATTGAACCGTCGTCCAGCTTGGCCGTTACCGTTTTGGCTGTTACCGGAACCAGTTCGATGGCGGAAGAAAGGTCCCAGCCCGGCAATATGTAGGATACAAGCCCATTGGCCAGTTCGACCTCAAGGCCCTCCCCCTCAAAACCCAGGCCCGGCATATCGGTACGCACCCCTACCCTTAATACGCCGCGATTCTCTATAGATTTTATTTCTGCGGTTTCAAGAAGCATGGGCTCGGGGTTAAAAACCAAAACGGCCAGCGCTATCGCCGCCAAAACCACAGCGCACCAGACAACGATCTTTGCCCGCCGTTTGCCCTTGTCCCCCTTAAAAAAATACGGTATGCGCCGTTTTAACATCATGAATGTATACCTCATAGGCAGGGCAAACGCATACTCTTCAAAGTCACGTTTACGCCCCTATAACCCTGAATTATTCTAATGCTTCATTATATCAGCAGCATGGCTCATTGACAAGGAGCGCGGCGCTAAGGTATAATTTTTCGGATTGACAGATATATAAAGAGGTATTATACGGCATGAAAAAGCTAACGTCCAATGAGCTGCGAGAGCTTTATCTCGAGTTTTTCCGGCAAAAGGGGCATGCGATTATCCCCTCGTCGTCGCTTATACCGGAGAATGACCCCTCCGTTTTGTTTACTACGGCCGGCATGCATCCGCTTGTGCCATATCTTCTCGGCGAGAAGCACCCCGCGGGAACCAGGCTGGCAGACGTTCAAAAATGTATCAGAACCGGAGATATCGATGAGGTTGGCGATACATCGCACCTCACGTTCTTTGAAATGTTAGGAAACTGGTCGCTTGGCGATTATTTCAAGCATGACGCAATAGCTTGGTCCTGGGAATTCCTAACCGATGAAAAATGGCTGGGAATTGATAAGGACAAGCTCTATTTCACATGCTTCAGAGGCGATGAAAACGCACCGAAGGATACTGAGGCATATGACCGGTGGATCGACATGGGTGTTGACCCTTCCCACATATTCTATCTGGATAAAAAGCATAACTGGTGGGGGCCGGCTGGCGTAACCGGGCCATGCGGGCCGGATACCGAGATGTTTTACGACACGGGAAAGCCCCCCTGCTCAGAGGAATGCGACCCGTCGTGTTCCTGCGGCAAGTATCTTGAAATATGGAATAACGTGTTTATGCAGTACAATAAAACTGCGGACGGCGCCTTTGAGCCGCTTGACAAGAAAAATGTGGACACTGGCATGGGACTTGAACGCGTAGTATGCGTTCTCCAGGGAGTGAGCAGCGTGTACGATACAGATCTGTTTTCGGACATTATCAAGCGCATATCCGAAATAAGCGGCGCTGTTTACGGGGATTCCGCGCAAACCACAAGAGCGTTCAGAATCGTTGCCGACCACGTACGCTCCGCGGCGTTTATGATAGGCGACCAGCGCGGAGTGTCCCCGTCAAACGTAGATCAGGGCTATATACTTCGCAGGCTGATCAGACGGGCGCTTAGGTTTGCGATGAAGCTTGGCATGCCGGACAGGTCGCTTTCAGTGGTAGCAAAGGCCGTCGTAGAACAGTTCGGCGGGCTTTATCCTGAGTTAAACGCAAATGAGCAGCGCATAATCAGCGAACTCGATATGGAGGAGGAGCGCTTTAAGCGCACGCTGAATAACGGCATGCGCGAATTCGACCGCATTAAGGACAGGTTTGCCGACGGGGTTATAGACGGAAAGAGCGCTTTCAGGCTATATGATACGTTCGGATTCCCGATTGAGTTTACACAGGAGATGGCGCGTGAAAACAGCCTTTTGGTTGATACAGCGGGCTTTAACGCTGCCTTTGAGGAGCATCAGAAGAAGTCGCAGGCGGGAGCGGAACAGCGCTTTAAAGGCGGCCTTGCCGACGCCTCTGAACAGACTGCCAGGCTGCACACGGCCACGCACCTTTTGCAGGCGGCGCTGAGAAAGGTGCTTGATGAAAGCGTATCGCAGAAGGGCTCAAACATTACAGCGGAACGCCTCAGGTTCGATTTCTCATTCCCGCGCAAGGTAACGCGCGAGGAATTGAATGCTGTCGAGGCGCTGGTTAACGAATACATCCAAGCGGATTATCCCATAGCGTGCGTCGAGATGAGCGTGGACGATGCAAAGGCCCAAGGGGCGATCGGCCTGTTTGAGAGCAAGTATGACTCCAGGGTAAAGGTATATACCATGGGCGATGCGAGCAAGGAGATCTGTGGCGGTCCCCATGCGTCGCGGACTGGAGAGCTGGGACGTTTCAAGATAAGCAAGGAGGAGGCCTCAAGCGCCGGCGTCAGGCGGATTAAGGCCGTACTTATCGAAGATTAAGGGCTACGGGCCGTTCATTAAGCGTTTGTGTTTAAAGCGGCGGCCCGTCATTATTCGTTTGGAGGCTTTTATGAATCTTCCGTGTTCATGGCTTGAGTACGACTGGCAAATTGAGCGTCAGGCTGCGGTGTTTGGAGTGGATACAGGATTGTATAAGGACGCCCCGACGCCTGCTCGGGAAATTTTGTTTTATGTCCACTGCATGTCTTCGGATAAAAAACATCCCGAGATGAACGAAAGGTTGATAAAGCGAAGCGATTCCGTGATAAGGCGTAAGGTTGAAAAGCTTTCGTTTACTCTTGCGGGGATGATAAGAACCGCTGATCAGCTTCAATATTATTATTATGGCTCGTCGCTTGAACAGCTGGACATTCTTGAATCGTGCATAGGAACCGATAAAAAGCTTATAATACGCTGCGGTGGTCAGCCTGAGCCTGAATGGCAGACATATTTTAAGCTATTATACCCTGACAGGGCCAAGCTACAAACCATTGAAAACAGAAAGACCATTGCGCTGCTTAAAAAACACGGGGACATCATAGTCCCTGCCAGAAGGATAAACCTTCACGTGTTTTTTCCTACGGAACCGCTGCGCATTGCGTTTGAGGAGCATGCCCGCCTGGTCGGTTTTGCCGTAGGAACTGCGGAATTTGATGATGAAAGCGAACTGCCCTACGGCGTAGTGCTGCATAAGATATCATCCCTGGACAAGCGGGATATAGACGCTTTGACAATCAGAGCGATACGCACCGCGGAAAAATATAGCGGGGCGCTTGTTTATTGGGACTGTGCCATAGCGGCCCGGATGTGAAACCGGCCTGAAATATCAGGCCGGTTATATAATAAAAGCTAATATATGCCGTCGATTGCTCCATATTATGCACCGTTTTCATAGCGTTAAGCGCTTTTATAGTATAGGTTTATAAAAAGCACATTTCTCACGTTTTAAGAAGTTTCCTTAAGGGTTGGGAAGCTCTATATGGTCAGCAGCTTAGGGTTGTGTCTGCCCACATAATCTAAAACAGCCTCAAATATCAGCTCCTGCCCCTTCTCGTTGGGGTGTATACCGTCGTTGCAGATATAATCGCGGTAATTCGATGTTCGCAATAGCGCGTAGCGTATGTTTATAAGCGCTGTAGACGTAATCTCCGCCACATATTCAAGCGCCGAATTGTATCTTTCGTGCCACCAGTATATGCGGCCGACCTGGCCGAGCCACTTAAGAACGCTTTTTCCCATCTCAACGCTTCCTTTGGTGAAAAACTTGAAGTAGCGGTCAGCGTCTATCGGCGGCAGGTTTATAAGAACCGGTTTTACGCCAAGCTCCCGCCCGC
>URFJ01000014.1 GCA_900547135.1 uncultured Eubacteriales bacterium
TATGACAATCTACCATCAGGCGTCCCATGTCCTGTCCAGTATAAAATATCAGCCTGATTATTCAGGTTGGTTCCATTCGCCGTATATACCCATATGCCAGGCCATGACTGTCACTCAATAGTCGGGCTTTTTCAGCCCGTTTTTTGCGGCGTTTGTAGCAATGGTGGTTTATAGGTGAATATTAGAACTCGACACTTTACAGCGCTAATAAAAAGCTTTATAATATATACGAACCAAAGAGGAGTTTTCCGTATATCGGCTGCTCGGCAGGCGCATAATAAGTATAGAACTGAATGGAGGAATGACTTATGTTGCCCAGCATTTTTGGTGAAAACCTATTTGACGATTTCTTTGACGGAACCTTTGAAAGACGGTTTTTTGGAGAACATAACCCACTGTATGGTAAGCATGCAAAAAACCTTATGAAGACCGACGTAAAGGAGCTTAACAACGGTTACGACGTAGCAATAGACCTTCCTGGCTTCAAAAAGGAGGATCTAGAGGTTGACTGTAAGGATGGCTATCTAACCGTTAGCGCAACCAAGAGGCTTGACAGGGATGAAAAGGATGCGCAAGGACGCTACATACGGCAGGAGCGCTACAGCGGCTCATGCTCACGCAGTTTCTATGTTGGCGATTTAAGGCCAGAGGATATAAAGGCGAAGTACGAGGACGGCATTCTTCATCTGACCATGCCAAAGAACGAGCCAAAGGCGCTTCCAAGTAAAAACAATATTGAAATAGAATAATATCTGGATTAGCGACTTATTAAGTTTAGCTGTAGTTTAAATTAATGTCAATTTCTAAAGCAATACCGCCCTTTACAGGCGGTATTTTCTATTTTAAATAGGAGCTGCGCCATATTATTCAATAGGCGGTAGCCGCCCGCCAATATAAAAGCTGAGATGTCTGGGAAACAATCTTAACTTATAGATAGCCGGCGCGAGGCACGCCTAAATAGGAGCTGAACCATATTATTTCAATAGGCGGTAGCCGCCCGCCAATATAAAAACTGAGTTGTCTGGGAAACAATCTTGACTTATAGATAGCCGGCGCGAGGCACGCCGGTTTTTAAGCTAAGCAATGCTATGATGGGAGGGTTATTACTTGCTGCTGCAATGAATATAATTTCAGTTGGCATTTAATAGAAGCGCGGAATTATTCGGATGGCTATATGAAAGCGCCTTGCTTGATCTCTGGATAAGGGGTATACTTTTTATATATTGACTTTGAACAGGGGAATAATTTTGTGGCCATTTTAAATAAATTGTTCGACAGGAAAAAACCCGGCATAAACTATGGCAAGCGTACAGGAATATATATTATTGCATTTGATGACAATGGAAGAATTCCCGTGGCAAAGACAACCAGGGGTTATTTCTTATTAGGTGGAGGATTGGAGCAGGGAGAAACCCATATTGACTGCGTCAGGCGTGAGTGCTTGGAGGAGGCGGGAGTAAACGTAAGGATAGGGGATCTTATATGCAGGTCAGAGAGGTATCATTATGCCGTACGCTTTAAGCGCCACATGCACAACACATCTTATTTTTATTTTGGAGAGATATTGGGTAAGGTAGCGGAGCCTACGGAAACCAACCACGAACTTGTGTGGCTTAACGCTGGCGAATGCTATGAAAAGCTGTTTTTGGCGCATCAGAGGTGGGCGGTTAGCGTTGCTGTCGAAAAACACAAGGAAGGGGCGAGTGGGCGTTTACGAAAAAACGGCGTTTTTGACCAGTCGGGTATAGATTTTGATTGAATTAATAGTAGCATGCTTGCCGCATTCTCAGGACAGTCCAGACTGCATTCCATGCTATATAGCGCATAACAGACGGATAACATCGGAATGAATAAGCAGGGGAGTTTGTAAAACGAAATCAAAGAGCCACAGGAGAGACTCTCCTGTGGCTCTTAAATGCCTAATCGTATTTAGTTAGAATATCCTGTAAGCGCACAGGAAGTATCTCTGCCAGTAGTTGGTGGTATGGCTGCGTTCTACTATCTTGCCAAGGTTGTTTGAGGCGTCGATCATGCGCCCGCCGCCAAGCGCTATGCCAACATGACCCTGACTGGACGACATCCTGAATACCAGTATGTCTCCGCGTTTTACATCGTTCATAGACGATATACGCCTGTAATGGGATACGCTCCTCCAACCGTATGAGGTGAGATAAGGCTGAGATACGCCCGCCTTGTTAAGGCACCAATACACAAACCCTGAGCAGTCGAAGGTGTCCGGTCCTTTTCCGCCCCTTACGTAGCGGCTTCCAAGCTTAGTCCTGGCAACCTTTATCAGCTGTTCTACGCTTGATGCAGTGCTGGAGTCGCCTCCGCCGCTGCCGCTACCTCCGCCATTGCCGCTACCTCCGCCGTTGCCGCTACCTCCGCCTCCGCTGCTGCCGCCCCCGACTTGATATCCGGAGCTAGGCCCCTTTACATTATCGCCTGTCAGCACCTTCATACTCTGGCGCCCGACCTTTCCATCAACAGAGAGCCCGTTTCTGCGCTGGAATTCCTTTACCGCGTATTCCGTAACCGAACCGTAGTATCCTGTACATGAGCTCTCATTGAGATAACCCCATTTTTTAAGCAGACGCTGAACATTCTCTACGTCGTCTCCGCTCATGCCTATCATTAAGGCGTTTGCCTGTGCGTCGCCTGAAAGGAGCAGCTTCTTTGTCTTAGGCCCAAGATAACCGTCGGGGATCAGTCCGTTGCGCTCCTGAAAGCGTTTTACAGCCGCTACAGTGTCGTTTCCATATGTTCCATCCGGCTCCGTTGTCAGATATCCCAAACGCTTGAGTATTTCCTGATATTGTTTAACTTCAGGGCTTTGGGTGCCGTATGAAAGCGCGTTTGCCTTGGCGTTTTCGCTGTAAAGCGCTTCCCTGGTTTCGGCTCCTACCTTGCCGTCAACAGTAAGGTTGTTCTTTTCCTGGAACTTTTTGACCGCCTCTTCTGTATCGCTGCCAAAGTAGCCCGTTACAGTACCGATGTAGTCGAGTTCATAAAGCCTTTCCTGCAACTCCTTTACGTCCGTTCCTTCATCACCTAAGCCCACCATATAGTTTTTAGCGCTTGAGCTCATCAGCAAATCGTATGTAGTTTTGTCTATCACTCCGGTGATTTCAAGACCATGCCTGCGCTGGAACACCTTTATGGATTCCTCCGTCTGTGGTCCGAAGTAATCGGTGGGTTCGTCGGAGTCCATATAGAACAGTCCCATGAGCCTGAGCTGAATTTCCATTATATCATCGTCATGTTCGCCTTTTGTAAACAAAATCGGGACAGGGGTAGGCGTTGGTTCTGTAGTAGGCTTCGCTGTAGGCGTTGCTTGAGGGGTTTCCTTAGCTTCGTTATTACTGGAATTTTCAGATGATGGTATTATCTCTGACTTATCCAACTCTGAGGGCGCTTTCATCATTTTAGGGTTGGGTGTGATATTGAGTACGGCCGCGGCTCCGTTTTCCGCTCCGCCTGCATCGCTGGATGATTGCTGGTCCCCCGATGGCATCAGGGCAAGCGCTATCGGAGTGGCTATTACGATTACAAGCGCTATGCATAACGATGCGCGGAGAAGAGGTTTGAGCTTAACGAACCACGCTCCCATTTTGACAAATCCGCTGCGTAGTGCTGCGAATAATCCGCCGTTTGAAGCCAAGCTATCCTTTCTAGCCATAAAAAACTGTCTAATCCCATTAATGGATCTTTTTATACGGCGGGTAAATCCCTTATTACCGTCCTTATCCATCCTAAGTTACCTCGCAAAATTTTATTAGGTATATAACCTTATTGCGGTTTATTATAGCACACTTGAACCATTAGAAAATTAACAAATCGTAAACTCTAGGCATTTTAGCCGCAAAAAATATGGTTTTTCAGCATAAAAACAAATAATGTGCAGAATTCGGCCTTAAAACATTACAAATGATTAATTAAACATTAAGAAGCATTAATTTAATATTTTAAAATTTTAATATTCTCCTAAAAAGATTTTATATTTTAACAAACTGCATCCGGTTGCCGTAGTGGGCGATGAAAGAGATCAGATCGGTTGTTTTAAGCGCTATGGAGGCTGTGCTTACTGCCGGGTGTACGCTTACCCTATTGAGGGATTTTAAATCCTCATCAATTACGACTATTATTTCGTGATTTCTATCATATATAAGGTTTAGCGGCGTTACCGCACCCGGCAGAAGCCGGAGTTTTTCATATAACCGCCCATCATCGGCAAAGCTGAGCCTGGAACAATTCAGCTGCCTGCTTATGCACGCTGTAAAACGCTTATGCGCGCCCATAATTACCAGATAAAACTTGGATTTCTGCCTGTTCGTCAAAAACAGGTTTTTGCAGTGCTCAACGCCGGTTATGCGATCCACTTCGTCACATATCTCCATCGTTACCGTCGGCTTATGCTCAAAGCGCTCATACTCTATTCCCAATGCGGCAAGCGCTTCGTAGATTGGCAGTTCCCTTGGATCCATGGGCATCCGGGTTTCCTCCCTCAATTTTATTTGTGGTACGGTTCTCCGTTTATTATCTTAAACGCCCTGTACACCTGCTCAAGCAGCAAAATCCTGAACAGCTGATGGGTAAACGTCATATCCGAAAAGCTTACGCATAGGTTTGCCCTGTCTATAACCTCGCGGCTCAATCCAAGCGAGCCGCCGACAGCTATTGCAATGCAGCTACCGCCATCGGACATTATCCTGCAAAGGCGTTTTGCAAAGGCCTCAGATGAAAACCTGCTGCCACCCATATCCGCGGCGATTAAATACTCCGACGGAGACAGGCATCCGAGCATTCGGCGTCCCTCGCGGTCGCATACCTGCCTTTTCTGGGCATCGGACAGGTTTTCGCCGGCTTTTTCATCAGGCAGTTCCACTATTTCTACATCAGAATAACGAGAAAGCCGCTTTGTAAACTCCTTGACAGCGTCCCTGTAGAAACCTTCTTTAAGCTTGCCTATGCATATTATGCGTATTTTCATGCGCCCAAAAAGCTGCTGGGTATAAACATCATTAAAATCCCAACAAGATTTAGCAGCAAAAGAATTCCCCCTCCTATTCCTATCATTATCCACATACCCGCGTTATCAGCCCCTCTTTTTGAAGTAGAAAGTGCGGGCGGTTCGGAAGGCAGCAAGACTCCAGCCTTATATACGGGTTTTATATCAAGACGCCGGTGTTCATCCATTATGGTTTCGGAGTTGTCCGTACTGTTGGCTTCAGGCGTCGTCTCTGCTGATCCTTCAGATTCGTTAGAGGGAACGCCGCATTCACAGCCAGCGTTTACATCCTTGTTTGCAGATACATTCGGCATGCCCATCTGTTCATCTAAGGTTGTTGTACTAAACTCGGAACAATCGTACGCGGAGCTACTGTTTTGAGTAACGTCCTCAATGCGGTCGGCTTGCGCATCCTCTACTGCGTTTTCGCCATTAAATTCAGGGATGTTATCCGTACCGTATAAAGAGCTTTCCGGAATTGCTTTCACGGCGGACCTTTCATCAATTTTTCTAAATCTCGCCTTAAGCGGGAAGTATGACGCGGCAAATATAGCGGCCCCAATCGCTGCATACAGCAGATACGCGATAAGATAGGCGCCTGTGCTTACCGGGCCTGTACCAAGGGTGGACGACGGCAAGCTTGAAATGGTAAGGGAGATAAGGTTGTTCATAAAGTGGACTATCATGGCGGGATAGACGGAGCGGGAGTCGTACGCCATTGCCCCCATAATGTATGCCAGGAACAGAAACGAAGGTATTGATATGGGCTGGGTATGCATCAGGGTAAAAAGAGCAGCGGTAAGCCAAATGGCCCGCCTGCGCCCGAGGCCGCGCCAAGAGTTGAGCAGCGCCCCTCTGAACAGCCATTCCTCGGTTACCGCGGGCACGACGCATATAAGCAGTATGCTTGATATAATGCTGGCCCCCCTCATCGGCGGGAGTTCTGATGCAAACGCTCCCGTATTTGCCCCCAGAGAATCGGCAATTAGCAGCATAACACCGTTTATTCCGGTGCTGATTAAAAAGGCGCCGATACCGGCTATTATGCTTAACAGTATCGCAAGCGCACCAATGCGGCGCTTCCCGTACATGGAGGGTTCATTTCCCCGAATTATCAGCATAGCGGGTATGAAGATTGACCCCACCTGGATTAAAAGGGAGCTAAGCGCATATTTCGACGTAATATTAGTAAGCGGTATATACGCTACAATGCCGCTTGATACTATCATAAGGCATACTGATAATAAAAACATGCTGCCCGCTTTGTTCGATCTGTTCATATGCAATCCTTCCATTAAAAATCAAATATTCAATATGAAAACAAGGGCTGACACATGGCTTTCATTTGGCAATATGGAAAACTTCGCTGGTTCTGTCGCGATGGGCGACGTGAAGCCTGAACTCCTCGTCGAATATGTCATCGCCCCTGAGATGCGCTCGCACTGTGTCCATGGCCATGGCTTCTGAATTGTTTTCCTTGCTAAGATGACCCAAAACTGCGCTTCTCAGGCCCATCGCGTAAAGCTTAATCAGCGCCAGGCCCGCCGAATCATTTGACAGGTGGCCGTCGTCGCCAAGGATCCTGCGCTTTAGCACATAGGGATAGCTTCCCATCTTAAGGGTTTCGACATCATGGTTAGCCTCAATCAATAACATATCGGCTCCCTGTACGGCATTTAGCAGCTTGGCGGTTATATGCCCTATGTCCGTCATCAGGCCTACCTTGCCGTCGCGGCATTGAAAACAATATCCTACGGATTCAGCGGCGTCGTGGGGAGTTTTAAAAGGAAGGACATTCATATCCTTGATATAAAAATCCCTTCCGGTTTCGAAAATCCTTACGCACCCTACGGGAATATCGCCGACATAAGGCTGCATGGCCTCCCATGTTTTTGCGTTTGCATATATAGGCGTTTTATACCGCCTTGCGAATACGCCAACTCCGCGTATATGGTCCGAGTGCTCATGCGTAATGACCAAGGCGTCTATTGATTCAGGGGATGCGCCTATTTGCGAGAGCGCCCCGGTAATAGTCCTGCACGCCATGCCCGCGTCAATGAGTATGCGGGCGTTTCCGCCCTCGATATACGAAGAGTTTCCAGAAGAACCGCTGAATAGCGGACAAAACTGCATTGCCATTCCTCCATGCGGCAAAATAGGCCGGCTCATAGGAGCAGGCAAGCCGCTTTAGACATTATAACCCATACACGGGCGGGGAACAAGCTGTCGCCTATGAAGATTTCATGCTCCAATATATAAATTACAAAAAAGATGGATTGACGAGAAATCAAAGCTGTGCTATAATAACAAAAAACATGAAACGGAGTTGAGAGGATGTTAATAGCTTCCTGCTAAAATAACGATCAGGGTATTTTGATAAATCTTTTGCCATAGCGGCAAAGGTTTGACGTACCCATGCAGGAAAGCTATTCATAATCAAGTTCCGCCGTTTGTTTATACGCTGATATTTTTGTGTATAATTGCATGCCACGGCCGCAGGATGGCTATCCTGCGGCCTTGTTTTATACATAGCCCGGGACTGGGCGGGAAAGGAGCAATTATGTCCATAATCAGCGTAGATAACCTAACGTTCTGCTATGATGGCAGCTATGATAATATATTTGAAAATGTCTCATTCAAGATCGACACGGATTGGAGACTGGGTTTTATAGGAAGAAATGGAAGGGGCAAAACAACGTTTTTGAACCTGCTCATGGGTAAATACAGGTACAAGGGCAGCGTTAGCGCGTCGGTCGCGTTTGACTACTTTCCATTCGAAGTGCCGGACGCCTCAATGACTACGATTGAAGTCATTGAAAGCGTTAGTCCGGACTACGAACATTGGAGGCTTATGAAGGAGCTTAACCTGATGAAGGCTACAGAGGACATGTTATACAGGCCCTTTAGCACCCTGAGCAACGGCGAGCGGACGAAAGCGCTGCTTGCGGCACTGTTTATAAAGGAAAACAACTTCCTACTAATCGATGAACCGACCAACCATCTGGATATGGAAGCGCGCGGGATGGTCAGCGACTATCTAAGGAACAAGAATGGCTTTATACTGGTATCGCATGACAGGGCGTTTCTTGACAAGTGCATAGACCATGTGCTATCCATAAATAAATCCACCATTGAGGTGCAGAAGGGAAACTTCTCCACATGGCAGATAAACAAGGAGATGAGGGACAACTTTGAAATAGATAAAAACGAGAAACTGAAAAAGGATATAGAGAGACTGAAGCGGGCTGCCGGACGCATGGCGGGGTGGTCGGACGACATAGAGAAAACCAAAATAGGCTACGGCCCATGCGACAGGGGAAACATAGGCGCGAAGGCCGCAAAGATGATGCGCCATGCAAAAGCCGTTGAAACCAGGCGTGAGCGCGCAGTGGAGGAGAAGGAAAAGCTTCTCAAGGACATAGAGTATTTTAGTCCGCTAAAGGTGAGCCCAATGCCCTATTTCAGCGATACGTTGCTTTCCCTTAAAGGCGTTAGCATACGCTACGGCAAAAAGACAGCGTGCAAGGATGTGAGCTTTACAGTCCGTCAGAGCGGCCGTATAGCGCTGTGCGGCAAAAACGGTTGTGGAAAGTCAAGCGTATTGAAGCTCATACTTGGGGAGGAACTTGAGTTTGAGGGGGAAGTTAATATAGGAAGCAGGCTCAAAATATCATACGTGCAGCAGGATACGTCCAAGCTTAGCGGAAGCCTGACGGAATTTGCAAAAAGCCGCGGAATAGATGAAAGCCTGTTTAAAACGATCCTGCGCAAGCTGGAATTTTCCCGAATACAGTTTGAAAAGGATATATCGGATTACAGCGAAGGGCAGAAGAAAAAGACACTGATTGCTGGGAGTCTGTGCGAATGCGCAAACCTGTATATTTGGGACGAACCGCTTAACTTTATAGACGTGATGTCCAGGATGCAGATCGAGCGCCTCATAATGGAAAGCATGCCAACAATGCTGATAGTAGAGCATGACGAAGCGTTTTTGAACCTTATAGCCACTGATATAGTACGGCTCTAGCGGGGATAAAAACAAAATCACGCCTGGTACCAACGCCTGGCGTGTTTTGTTTAGGAGGTAGGAAGAAAACGAACCTATAAACGTGTTCTGTATAGCAATCGAGCGATAAATGGGGGGAGCATTTATTCTCTCTGCATGTACACCTATAATACGCACGAGAACATCGGGTGGTTGCGTTATATTATGAACTTATAATGAACTGTTTAAGGCAACTTTATGAAGGAAAATTAATCCATATCTTCAATAACATACGGCCTTCCCTGCTCATTTGAGATGTTTGAGGATATGCCGTACACTTGGGCCATTGAGGTCTGGTTTACGGTTTCTCCGGGAGTGCCGTATCCATATATGGCGCCGTCTTTAAGAAACGCTATTTTGTCGCAGTAATGGGACGCAAGGTTTACGTCGTGAAGCACACAGATGGCGGACAGTCCGTTATTGGCGCACAGGCTGCGCACAAGCTTCAATATTTCAAGCTGATACTTTATGTCCAAGCTGGATATGGGTTCGTCAAGGAGCAAGATTTCCGCACTCTGGCATATTGCTCTGGCAATAAGGATGCGCTGCCATTCGCCCCCGGACAAGGTAAGTATGGAACGAGCCTTAAGGTGTTCAACATGAGCCATCTCCATAGCCGTTAGAGCGGTGCGCATATCTTGCGCCCCCGCGCTTCCCAGCAGGCCGATATGAGGATTACGGCCCATAAGCACGATATCAAGAGCCGTAAACCCAAACTCGGGGACTGATCTCTGGGGGGCCATTGCCATATGCTTTGAAAGCTCCTTTGCTCTGTAACTGCGCACGTCAACGCCGTCTATAAGGACCCTTCCGGATTTTGGGCGAAGAAACCCGCTGATGCAGCGCATAAGCGTTGTTTTCCCGCTTCCGTTAGGCCCCAGAAGGCCCAACATGCACCCATGCTCAAGCCGGAGGCTTACATCCTTTAAGACGTCCCTGCCGTTATATTGAAAGCTTACGCAATCGACTAAAACCCGATTAGTCATTCAGTCCTCCTTTCGCGTAACGCTTCATGATAAAAAGGAAGAAAGGAACCCCGCATATAGCGCACAGCACGCCGACAGGGAGTTCTATGGGCGGAAACAGGCATCTTGACAGGGTGTCCATAACGCACAGGAATACCCCCCCGCCAAGGAATGAACAGGGTAGCAGCGTACGATGGTCGGGGCCGGCCGCAAGGCGTATCATGTGGGGTATTATCAATCCCACAAATCCGACAACCCCCGAAACCGCCACGCAGGCCGCTGCCAAAACGGTTGCCAGCAAAATTATTATACGGAGGTGGCGCGAGTAATCCACGCCAAGCATTCTGGCCTCCTCCTCACCAAGAAGCATTACGTTAAGCGGCCGTGAAAAGAGCATAAGCACAGCTGAAACCGGCAGGATTGAAACGGCTGCAAACAGAACCTTGCTGTAGCTAGCCGACGAAAAGCTTCCAAGCAGCCACATGAAGATATTGTCAAGCCGGCCGCGGTTAAGTATCATAATGGCGGATGTAAGGGCGGAAAACAGGGAGGACAGCGCTATACCTGCAAGGAGCAGGGAGGTGGTGGAGACTCTGGACTTTACCCGCGACGCAAAGAACACCAGCATCACGCATAAAAGCCCGCCGGCAAAGGCAAATGCCGCTATACCGCCAAGGCCGTACACGGACAGGCCCGCCCCGACCCCCATGGTCATGGCCACCGCAGCGCCGAACCCGGCTCCTGAGCTTACCCCCAGTATATGGCTGTCAGCCATAGGATTTTTAAAAACCCCCTGAAGACAGCATCCGGCCACGGCAAGACCCCCGCCTACCAAATATGATAGTATTGCGCGGGGGAGGCGGACGCTTCTGAGTATAACCGCCGATGGCTCAGTGCTTGAGCTGAATAACAGTGAAAGCTCGGACAGCTTAAGCCCCGTGCTTCCCATGACGATGCCAAATATAAGCGCAAGCGCGCTCAACACGATGAGAATAGCCAGCGGGGCTGTAAGCCCTTTTCCGTTAAGTTTCACTTTTCCTCCGTTATAAATGCTCACGCTATGTCAAAGCGGTAAAAACCATGGGCTCGGGATCGGTCCGGTCAGCCGGCCTGCGCTTGAGTTATTATTTTTGCTATTGCCTCAACCGCGTCGGCAATTCTTGGACCGGGACGCTCCACGGTTTCAACGTCTATGGCAAACACCCTGCCCTCCTTCACGGCGGTGAGATCGCTGTAGCCCGCGGCGGCGGAAAGCTGTTCAACGGTGTACAGCGAGGATAGCAATATTATGTCGGGATCCTTTTCCACCAGCGTTTCCAGCGAGTATTCCACCCACTGCACATCCACGTCCTTAGTTATGCATTCGCCTCCGGCAAGCTCAATGGCGGAATTTATAAAGCTTCCGTTGCCGCCAGTCCAGTTTCCAAATTCGCCGTAGCTCATAACATAGTAAACGGCAGGCTTGGCTCCTTCTCCGTTCGGTTTTACAGCACTGATCCTGTCCTTTATATCCGATACAAGCGCCTCCGGCCTGGCTCCGCATACAGCCGCAATCAGCTCTATTGACTTATATATTTCATCATAAGTCGTTGCCTCTGAACAGACGACCGTACATCCTGCGTTTTGAAGGCTGTCGATGGTTTCCTGCTGCAGGTGATTTCCCGCAAGCACAACGTCAGCTTTGGCGGCAATTACAGCCTCAACATTGGGGCCGTTATAGTCGCCCATAATGGAAACCTCCTTAGCCTGTTCTGGATAGGTGCTGTATTCATCCCTTCCAACCAGCTTGTCGCCAAGCCCGAGCGCGTAAATAATTTCAGTGTTGCTTGGGGTAAGCGAAACGATCGTCTTTACTTCCTTTGGTACGGATACCTCCCTGCCGATTATATCGGTCACAGTAGATGGGCCCTGTGACTGCTGCACGCCGCATGACGCAAGCATAGCCGCTGCTATTATCAGGGCCAGAAGGAGTGCGCCGGGTTTTCTCAGTTTCATAAAATACCTCCCAAAAATTTTATTTCCCAATAAAAACGGCCCCAGGCTTTCTTCAGCATGGAGCGGTGCGCACAAAAATAAACGCACTCTTCTTCCCACCGAAGAAAAGAACTGTCTCTGGGCGGACGGATAGGTCTCCCGGCTTTGCTTCATCCGCGTCAGCCGCCTTCCCGCCCTTATACTTGGGCAGTGGCACATGGCTGAAGCGTCGGCTTCACGGTAGCGGGGGCTGCAACGGAGTTTCACCGCTTTCCCAAGATCAATAATTGATCTTAATTATCCGCAGCCTTTATTATTAGGTTTGCAAGGATTATATCAGCGCTAAGGATTAAAGTCAACACGGGGGCGTGGACTTTTATAATTGTATGCCGGATTATCGCGATGAGAAAACTAGGTTTGCCGTGCTAAATATAAAATGAACAAAGTTCGGTTAAAATTATTGACACGGATGGCCGGCGCAACGCATAATAGAGGGTAAAATTGGCCGCGATACCATAATTATTTTGGAAAGGCGTGATAAAATGGAAGAGATCAGGACGGAGCAGCCTAAAAACTTTATTGAGGAATTGGTCGAACAGGATATGGTGAATAACCCCGTTGTCCACACCCGTTTTCCGCCTGAACCAAACGGATACATACATATCGGGCATGCAAAGGCCCTGTTTGTGGATTTCGGTATTGCCGAAAAGTATGGCGGCAAGTGCAACCTTCGGTTTGACGATACAAACCCCGCCAAGGAGGACGTAGAATACGTTGAAGCTATAGAGGAGGATATCCGGTGGCTCGGATTTGAGTGGGATAAGCTCAGGTTTGGCTCCCAATACTTCGACACCTGCTACGAGCTTGCGATAAAGCTAATAAAAAAGGGCGTAGCATACGTATGCGACCTTTCCAAGGATGAAATGCGTGAATACCGCGGCACGCTCACCGAACCAGGAAAGGACAGCCCTTACAGGAACAGGAGCGTGGAGGAAAACCTTGTGCTGTTTGAGCGCATGAGAAACGGCGAATTTGAAGACGGCTCAAGAATACTGAGGGCCAAGATAGACATGGCGTCACCGAATATCAATATGAGGGATCCTGCCATTTACAGGATACTGCACCGCAGCCATCACCAAACCGGCGACAAATGGTGCATATATCCTATGTACGATTTTGCCCATCCCATACAGGACGCTATCGAAGGGGTTACGCATTCGCTATGCTCGCTTGAGTACGAAGCGCACAGGCCGCTGTATGATTGGGTCATAGAACAGTGCGGGTTTGAACACAAGCCGCGCCAGATTGAGTTTGCGCGGCTGAATATGACCAATACCATAATGTCAAAGCGCTACCTGAGAAGGCTCGTAGAGGAGGGATTTGTCTCAGGCTGGGACGATCCGCGCATGCCCACCATATGCGCAATGAGGCGCAGGGGATATACAAAGGAAGCGATAGCGGATTTCCTTGGACGCGTGGGAGTGTCAAAGGCCGACTCGGTGGTAGACACCGCTATGCTTGAGCACTGTGTGAGGGAGCATCTCAACCTTACCGCGTATAGGGCCATGGCAGTGCTTGACCCGGTAAAGCTGGTGATAACAAACTGGGAAGAAGGAACTTTCGAGGATATAGAGATTGAAAATCTGCCCGGACAGCCGGAAGCCGGAGTGCATACCGTGCGGTTTGGCAAAGAGGTATATATTGAGCGCGAGGATTTTATGGAGGAACCGCCCAAAAAGTATTTTAGGCTGAAACTAGGCGGTGAGGTAAGGCTTAAGGGTGCTTATATAATAAAATGTGAGGATGTCGCAAAGGATTCTGTGGGAAATATCATTGAAATACGGTGCACTTATGATCCTGAAACCAGGAGCGGTCAATGCCAACGCAAGGTAAAGGGAACGCTGCACTGGGTTCCCGCGCATGATGCGGTAAAAGCGGAGTTTAGGCTGTACGAAGCGCTTTTGCGTGACAGCGGCGATGGCGGTGACGGGGATTTTATAGAGATGCTAAACCCGAATTCGCTCCGAATTTTACATGGATATGTCGAGCCGTTTTTGGCCGGATGCGAGCCTATGGATCGGTTCCAGTTCATGCGTACGGGCTATTTTGCAGCCGACCAATATGACCATTGCAAAGGAAAACCTGTTTTTAACAGAACGGTTAGCCTGAAGGACAGCTTTAAGCTGAATTGATTTTCATAATACTAATTTAAACGGGTAGGAGAGGACTTTTATTATGGTACGAACCAGGTTTGCGCCATCCCCCACGGGTTATCTGCATATAGGCGGCCTTCGCACCGCCCTATATACATATTTGTTTACTAGAAAGAATAACGGCAGGTTTATACTTCGCATAGAGGACACGGACAGGGAACGGTATGTAGAGGGCGCGACGGAGGCGATCTACCGCTCTCTGAGGCTGGCGGGCCTCGACTGGGACGAGGGACCCGACGCAGGCGGTGAATACGGTCCCTACATACAGTCAGAGCGCCAGGGGATGTATCTTCCGTATGCGGAGCGGCTGGTCAGGGAAGGAAAGGCCTATTACTGCTTTTGTTCCAAGGAGGAGCTGGACAGGCGTAGAACGGCCGTGGACGGGGGCACATGGAAATATGACAAGCACTGCCTTAAAATGTCTTTTGACGAGATAAAAACGCGCATAGCGGCCGGTGAAAGCTATGTAATCAGGCAGAACATACCCGAAAGTGGAGAGGCGTCGTTTGACGATGTTATATATGGGCATATTTCGGTCGACTGTTCCGAACTTGACGATGGGGTGATGATAAAGGCTGACGGCATGCCAACGTATAACTTCGCCAATGTAATAGACGACCATACAATGGGGATTACTCATGTAATGAGGGGCAACGAGTATCTTGCGAGCACGCCCAAATACAACCTGCTTTATGAGGCGTTCGGATGGGAAAAACCGGTATATATCCACCTTACGCCTGTAATGAAGGACGCTGCGAGAAAGCTGTCAAAGCGATACGGCGATCCATCCTTTGAGGATCTGCTGAACATGGGATATCTCAAGGAGGCCGTTGTCAATTACATTGCGCTTGTGGGATGGAACCCTGGCGACAACAGGGAATTCTTTTCGATGGACGAACTGATAGATGCGTTTTCAATCGAAGGGCTGTCCAAGTCTCCGGCCATCTTTGACATGGCCAAGCTCACCTGGATGAACGCCGAGTATACGCGAAGACTGGACCCGGACGCGTTTTCTTCATATGCAAAACCCTATTATGAGAACGCGGGGATTGCGCAGATGGACAGGGAAATACTGTGCCGTATATTGCAGCCCAGGGTTGAGCGCTTTGACCAGATACCTGAAATGGTAGACTTTTTGGCAAAGCTTGACGAAAGCTATCCGCTTGACATGTATACGAATAAAAAGTCAAAGACCAACCCCGAAGCAGCCAGAAACGTACTGGATATCGCGATACCTGCGCTGGAGAATCTCGACGTATGGAGGGAGCAGGAGGTTCACGACATTCTGCTAGGCCTCGCGGAGAAGAACGGCCTTAAAAACGGAACGATGCTGTGGCCTGTGCGCATAGCCCTTGCGGGCAGGCAGGTAACCCCGGGTGGCGCGATAGAAATAGCGGTTTTGCTTGGGCGAGAGGAGTGCCTTCGTAGGCTGAAACTGGGAAGGGCAAGACTTGAGGGTGCACATTGCGGAGCATAGGGACTCAAAGCGTGCTCAGGGTCCCTATGGCTCCCATATAATCTTTGTATTCCTCAGGGGGTCAGCGCAGGACTTTCTCCGCTGGGTTTTTGTGAAAGTGGATAAATGCGCCATAGTTAAGGCGCATTTTTATCCGTTTCCGTCGTGTTTGCATGAGATTAAGACGTAGTGCATAGTTTACTATTACTTTGTATGAAACCGTTTTTTCAGCTCACGAATTAAATCCCTGCCGGGCACGGAATAACACGCATACAGAAGCGCTATAGCTACAGCGCCCATAAGGACTAAGGCCCACCCGCTTTCCTCCATACAAAAGGAAAAAGAAATGAGTGCAGAAATAATTGAAATTAGTATCATCCACAGCATGGGCATCATATTCTGCTTTTGCCTGTCAAGATCGGTGAAAAACAGCGCTCCAGTGACAACTAAGCCGCTAAAGCAGACCAGCGGGACAACCTCATTCGCCCACCCAGGGGAGAAAAGGAGGTCTATTATGATAAGAAGCGCCGATGCGTCTGCAACTAGCTTAACAATTTGGCTGATCCGGTTGTATTCTACAAGGTCCGGCGAAAATACAAAGGACCAGGCTATCCATAGCGACCAAATTACAATTACGCTCCACGCCTTTCCCCCAATGCATAGGTTGAGTATGGGGGCAGATAAAGGCTGCAAACAGAAACGGCCCTTTTATCCAGCCGCGTATTCGATTAAGCTGGAGCCTCGTCCTGTTCTGCCCAGGGTATGTGATATCAACCTTCATATAATTCGCTCCCTTCAACGATGGGTATAATTCCGTCTACAACAAGCAGGTCATATACCCTTTCTTCAAAAGAGGGATCAGCGGTTGATTTTAAATAGAAAGCGTTGCCGTATTTTCAAACGTCACCATTGCACAGCTTGCCCTGTTTACAGCGCCCGTCCCGAGGACAAAGTCCATGTCATTGACATGAGCCGCCATTTCAGGCGGAAGCTTAACAACTCCTATATTTGAAAGGGTATTGCTGAATATCTTATCACCCGGAAAACCATAGGCAACCTTGACCGCGGGGGATTTAATAAACAGCGGAACATAACGAATTGCGTCGACCATACGGTTTGTCGCGTTAATCATTTTGCTCATGCTTTCTTTAGAAGCCTTTTCTCGGAGCTGGCGGCCAATTTCGCCAATAATTATCAATGTCGGCTAGAAACTGCTCCAACCCGCCCGCCTCGGCGCCCGTAAGAGTAATCTTGTACTGATCAAAAGGGTTCGCGGCGATTCGTTTCAAGGTGATAAAGCCTTCCGTTGCGTTAATAGAGTACCGCTGCGCCGAAAAATCCGCCTTTAACGGCCTATATCTCAATAATTTTACCATAATATAGTAATAGGGTCTATTCAAATTCTTTGAAATGCGGCGCTCCTAAGATCTTACATGGTAAGTTGTGTAAGTAATATTTTTATGCCAAACGGACAGTGCGGGTTTCGCTTAATCGCGTCCTGCCTAGGGCACTGTCATAAGCGTATATTTCAGTACACCTGTTCGGGTTGTCATTATTAATCTTTGATGCTAAAATAAACAGTAATGCTTATAGGGAGGGGGTCATACCATGCTAAACATATATAAAACCATTGACGGCAAGGTAAAGGAACTTGATAACATAGCCGAAGGATCGTGGGTACACTTGTGTGACCCCGAGGAGCCGGAAATAGAAAGGGTTGTAAGCGAGCTTGGGATAGATCCCGACTATGTCAGGGCAGCACTGGATGAGGAGGAAAGTCCCCGCGTTGAGAACGAAAACGGAAATACCCTTATCGTGGTGGATATTCCCACCGTTGAGAGCGAGGGGCGTACTTTTGTATATTCAACGATACCGGTTGCTATCATCCATTGCGAATCGGTGCTCGTTACCGTATGCCTTAAGGAGAGCTCATTGATCGAAACGTTTATAGACGGCAGGGTAAAGGGGTTTTCAACGGCGAAGAAGACCAGGTTCATATTGCAGCTTTTATATCGCAACGCGTTAAGATTTTTGCAATATCTAAAGCAGATAGACAAGGCAAGTCTTCAGGTTGAAACGGAGTTGCATAAGTCCATGCAGAACCGTGAGCTGATACAGATGCTTAAGCTTGAAAAGTCGCTTGTCTACTTCTCTACGTCGCTTACAAGCAACGAAAGGGTATTAAAGCGCCTGCTCAGGCTTGATTTTATAAACCGGTATCCGGACGATACCGATTTGCTGGAGGACGTATTGATTGAGAACGAACAGGCGATCAGCATGTGTAATATATACAGAGATATATTGAGCGGCACTATGGACGCGTTTGCTTCGGTTATATCCAATAACCTTAATGTAGTCATGAAGCTGCTGGCGTCTGTAACCATAGTCATCAGCATACCTACTATAGTGGCGAGTTTTTTTGGCATGAACACCTGGGTGCCATGGGAAGGCACTGTAACAGGGTTTTATCTTGCCATGGCGATAGCGTTTGGTTTTTCTGCCATAACCGCTATAATACTCTGGAGAAAAAAGATGTTCTGATAGGCATATTTATTTTAGGAAGTGATCAAATGCCTTTATTAAGGTTTAAATGCTCAAAGTGCGGAAATCGGTTTGAAGAGTTTGTACCGGTATCGCGAATTGATGAAGTGAAGTGTCCAGAGTGCGGCTCGGGCTGCGATCGGGCATACGAGGGTAAGTGTAATTCATTTGGTTCGTCGGCCGGGGGAGGCTGCGGAGACTGCTCGGGCGGAAACTGCGGCGCCTGCGGAGGCTGCCATTAAAAGTCAGGCGGGTTGGACAGGAGCCGGCCGGGGGGAGTGCTTTTATGGGGTATTTCGTTATCAATGGTGGAAACAGGCTTGAGGGGGAAGTGACGATCAGCGGAGCTAAAAACGCCGCGCTTGCGATCATACCCGCAACCATATTGTCCGGGGAAAGCTGCGTTATAGAGAACCTGCCGGCAATTCAGGACGTTAGAATACTGGCTGAAATATTTAAAATGATTGGGGCGAAAACCGATCTCACAAAGGGCGGGGCAATGTGCGTGGATCCTTCGGGGATCAATGATTTCAGCGTTACCTTTGAAATGGTTAGCTCGCTTCGTGCCTCCTATTATCTCCTTGGGGCGCTGCTTGGCCGCTATGGACATGCCGAGGTAGCGCTGCCAGGAGGCTGCTCGATAGGGCAGCGCCCGATTGACCAGCATATTAAGGGCCTGCGGGCACTCGGAGCAAAGGTGGTTATTGAGAACGGAATCGTAAAGGCCGATGCTGTCCAGCTAAAGGGAGCGGAAATATATATGGATGTTTCCAGCGTAGGCGCTACAATAAATATTATGCTTGCCGCGTCCCGCGCCGAAGGCAGGACAATAATAGTCAACGCGGCTAAGGAGCCCTATGTAGTGGATGTGGCCAACTTTTTAAACATGATGGGGGCGTCTGTAAAGGGAGCTGGAACCGATATAGTAAGAATAGACGGAAAAAAGAAGCTCCACGGATGCAATTATTCAATAATTCCCGACATGATGGAAGCCGGGACATTTATGATTGCCGCGGCGGCTACAAGAGGGGATGTGTTTATAAATAACGTTATCCCTACGCATCTGGACGCCATATCCGCAAAGCTAATGGAGAGCGGCGCGCTTGTAGAGGAGGGGGACGATGGGCGCGACTTCTTCATACGGGTAAAGTCGGACGGCCGGCCCCGCGCGGTTAATATCAAAACCCTTCCGTATCCAGGGTTTCCTACGGATCTGCAGCAGCCCATGATGTCGCTTTTGTGCGTGTCCACCGGTAACAGCTTTGTTATGGAAAATATATTTGAGGAACGCTTTAACCACGTTGGCGAACTATGCAGGATGGGCGCCAACATAAATGTAAATTCACGTTCGGCAATGATACAGGGCGTGGAAAGGCTGTCGGGCACGCACCTTTACGCATCTGACCTCCGAGCCGGCGCGGCGCTGGTAGTGGCTGCGTTAATGGCGGAGGGCCCAAGCATTATACATAACATACACTTTATCGACCGCGGATACGAGCACCTGGAGCACAAAATAAGGGCGCTTCACGGCGATATGGCAAGGGTTGATTGAAACAGATAAATATAGGGAAACTTATACACCGTAAATACGGCAGTAAAGCGCACCATCCGGATTATAATTATTAGTCTAAAAGGATACGAGCTGTTTCTTTTTTAGCAATTTTATTGTTTTGTACGTATATTTTTCTATTTTATAGCCGCTGCCTGAGGATGGGTACATAGCCCCCATAGACATCTGCTTTATTATGTTTTAATTGGTGCGGAATATTTTTATAGTAAGGAGTACATATGCGGACAGAACAAGAAATGTATGGGTTAATACTTGGCTATGCAAAAAAAGATGAACGCATAAAAGCGGTTATTCTTAATGGTTCTCGTGCCAATCCGAATGTGCCCAAAGATAAATATCAAGACTACGATATCATTTATGTGGTTAAAGAGCTTGAACGCTTCAAATCTGACTATAACTGGCTTGACTTTTTGGGCGAACGACTTATTATGCAAATGCCGGAGGCTATGAGATATCCTAGTGGAGAAGGATATTTCAACTGGCAAATGTTATTTACTGATGGTAATCGTATTGATTTGACGCTTATTCCTATCGAAAAGATTGGGCTAATTGGAGATGAAAGCTTAACACAAGTGCTCCTTGACAAAGATGGAATTATTCCACCATTTCCTCCATCTGACGAGAGGGATTACTTAATTAAAAAGCCGGATAAACTCTTTTACGATTCGTGCTGTAACAACTTTTTCTGGTGTATGCAAAACGTTGCTAAAGGGATAGCAAGAGATGAACTTCCGTATGCCATGCTGATGTATCATAATGTGGTGCGTGCGGAGCTACACGATATGATAACATGGTATATCGGAACTCAAAACAACTTCAATATTACAGCAGGAAAAATGGGCAAATATTTCAAAAAATATTTGCCTCCCAATTTTTATAAAATGTATGCAAAAACTTACTCAAACGGTGATTATATAAACTTATGGCAAGCGATCTATGGTGCCTGCGATTTATTTCGCATCTTGGCAAAAGCTGTTGCCGACTATTTTGCCTATGCTTACAATCAAAATGATGATGATGGCATCATGAAATATCTAAACATGGTGAAAACGGATACTTTTGCAAAATAAGCATATTCTCTTTGCATCTGATAACATTATTTATTCATATTAAACATTTACGACAAAATTTTTTTACATACTAAAACCACATTCTGGATTGCCGGATATATACCGCAGTGATATACTTTAAATATCTAAGATATATGGTAATCAGTCCATATGTCCGTATTTTAGGAGGATAAGAATGAAAGCAAGAAAACTTATAGCAATGCTGTTGTCCATGCTCATGCTGCTTTCAGCGGCGGCCATGGCTAGCGGCGGCATGGAGGATCCAAACCAGACAAATCTGTACGGATATGCCACATACAACTTTTTAGGCTCGCACATAGGAGTATCGGATGTAGAATCATGGGCATATTTTAATTCTCAGGCTCCGCAGACGGTCGTTACCCTTGGCAGCCGTATGAATTATCAATTTTTTGCGGGCGACGTAAGGGACGGCATTGTATACGCGTACCAGAGAAGGGAGTCTGAGACCGGCGGGAAAAATGTCGACGATTTTTATTCCTTTAATACGGAAACCTGGACAGGAGCAAAGTTGGGGGAGTGCCCTGATAACCTATATGTAATAGATATGGCGTATGCCGAGGATGTTGATATAATGTACGCGCTGGTTATAAATTCGGATGACGCGCGTCATCACCTCATGTCTGTAAATCTGGCGAACGGCTCGTTGACAGAGCTTATGGACGTAACCGGTATTGCCCCAGGGATTGTTTCAGGACTTGCGTATCTTGGCAATGGGGTATTCATGAGCTTTGACAGCCATACCGGACACTCCGTATCGTTTAACCTTGACGGGAATGTAAACACGCTCTCGTATGTTTATCACACCAATATGTACGGCTGCAACTCCATGACCTACAGCGCGGCGTCTGACACTGTATATGCATCGATGTGCTATTTAAACGGCGATACAGAGAGCAGGCTTTTTGCCATTGACCCTGTTACCGGTAGCGGCGAGTACATCGGTAATATAGGCCCAGGCTACGGCATCCAGGTTGTGGCGCTGTTTACCATGGACGAAGCGCCGGATATAGATATACCCGACCCTGAGGAGTTTAATGGCGCATTGAATGTGGACGGCGGACAGCTTAACTTCAACAACGACCCGTCAACGCCCTGGACTATCGAAACTTCAGGTGGAAGAACCTACGCAGCATCTGATATTGCGGGGCAGCATAATGTGTCGTCATCCGTAACAGCAAACTTTTATGGGCTTGAAGCGGGGCAGACGCTTTCTTTTGATTGGAAGGTTTCGAGCGAAGCGTCATACGATCTGCTGAATTTTTACGTCAACGGCGTATCCCATGGACGAATAGGCGGTAATGTAGACTGGACTAGCGTCAGCTACACCGTCCCAGTGGACGGCGACTATATATTCAAATGGACATATTCAAAGGATGCGAGCGTAAGCTCCGGCGAGGACAAGGGTTTTATCGACAATATCGCGCTTACAGGTGAACTTCCGGACGACGAACCGGTCAATCCGGGCGGATCGACTGAGTTTGATGTGGCGCTTAACGCAGAAGGCGGGGATCTAAGGTTTGTAAACAACCTCAATTATCCATGGGCGGTTGACAGGACCTCGGACGCGGGAAGGATTTCAGCGAAGTCCATGATAGAGGGAAGAAATGTAATATACACTCACTTCTATACTGAGGTAAACGGCATGGAGGCGGGACAGGCGCTTAGGTTCGAATGGAAAGCTTCCAGCGAGTTTTTAAACGACTGCCTTTCATTCTGGGTAAACAACCGCAGAGTCGAAAGCCTAAGCGGAGTAACGGGATGGGAAACTGTCGTGTATGAAATCCCGGAAAACGGCGACTATACGTTCAGCTGGCGCTATGAAAAGGACGTCGAGGGAGCTGGCGGAAGTGACTGCGGCTGGATAGACAACGTGGAGGTGCTTTATGATTACGAGCCTGTGCCTACGATAGCGCCTGGGCCTTCCCAGGAGGATTTTGACGCAGCCATAAACGCAGAGGGCGAAGCCAGAAGCTTTGAAAACGATGTGGCCCATCAATGGATACTTGATTCGACGCAAGACGGGCGGATATCGGTTAAGTCGGATACCGCCGGCGTAGCGGGAGCGGAAACCGAGTTTACAATCGATATGGGAAGCATACCTGCCGGCTCTACCGTAGAGTTTGATTGGAAGATAAGCTCTGAAACAGGATGGGATAGGCTATGCTTTACCGTAAACGGGATTACGTACAGGGTAATATCGGGCGAAGCGGACTGGACCCGCCAAAGCTTTGAGGTTGAGTCTGAGGGCCAGTATGTATTCGGCTGGAAATACGAGAAAAACTATTTCGACGATGAAGGTCAGGATACCGGATGGATTGATAATGTTAAGATAACCGTCCCAGGCGGTCCGGTCGATACATATACGGTTACCTTTGTTGACGGCGTGACAGGCGGCATAATCGGCACGGACGAGGTTCTCCCTGGCGAACCCGCCGTTGCTCCGGAACCGCCTGAGCATGACAACGGGATCATGCCGTATATCTTCATGGGTTGGGACGCCGATTTTTCAGCGGTAAACAGCGATATGACGGTTACGGCTCAATACCTGCTTGTGGGCGATGTA
>URFJ01000015.1 GCA_900547135.1 uncultured Eubacteriales bacterium
TGGATTGGCAACGCTGCATCCGATGCATGGAATTGGATTGAAAACGCGGCTATTGATGTCGGCGACTTCTTTAAGTCAACTTTTGGTTTTGATTATAATTATATTGAAAGGAATATAAGAACAAATTCATATGTCCCGGGATCTCCAATCAGGTATGATATATCGACAGAAACCCAGGTGGTCATTAAAGGAAACGGGAATGGAAACAAGCCGATTGTATTCTATTTAGACAATATCAACGGGAGCTTCTTAGAGTCTTATGTTGGACTAAAAGTTAATATAGGAGAATTATATGCTGATATAAGGCTTGGTCTTGACGATATTGGGATTCATTTGGGTGATAGTACAAACTCACTGGGTATATCCTTGTCGTTAAAGGAGCTTGGAAAATTAAAGATAGGAGCCAGCCAGGTTATGCCAACAAATGAATTTACAGATGTAGTTATGAACCATGAAATTGTGGTAGATGTATTAATGTTGGCGTTGATATATTTAACTGCGGGTTCTGCTGCACCAGTGCCAGCATATTAATTATATAATAATGTAATGTATAGAGGAGGATAATAAAATGCTTTATGTAATATATAGAATAGTGGCTATATTGCTGATAATAGGTATATGCATTTTGATATTTAGAAAGAAATGCTTATTACTATTTAGGACTAAAGCGCTTTCAATAATAACAGTGCTGTTTGTAATAGCATTGTTCTATACCAGCTTATATCTGCCCATTGAAGAGAATTGGGTTAGGTTTGACACTCCAGAGGAAGCGTTTGAGTATACATACTTTAATAAAAAGATTTTGCAGGTAATAGAGGATGGGGAGTGCGCCTTTATAGTATATGAGGATTCAAATATGGGGGTTATGTATATATCATTAAATAAAGAATGTGATAAATGGAAAATGCATAATGCATATTCAGCTTATTCGATAAATCTAATACCATTGGGTTATGAATCAATTATATATGTTACAAACAGTAACTGTAACAAAACTTTAGTTATAATTGAGGAGTATTTTTTAGATATTAATCAAGGAAGAAAAACAATAGAGGATAATCTTAATTCTGAGTTTAAATGCTTTCATACTCTAAAAGAAAACACCGGATATTATACAGTGTTTACTTATACAGTAATGGAAGCTAATATAGCCGATTATGAGTTAAGGTTGGACGGAGAGATAGTAGAGTGGGATTAAATAGGAACACTTAGATTAGCGCGAATATTGTGACTATGAGCATGGCTAGACCATGCTTATAGTCATGAGCGCTAGGTACTACGACCCAGCGACGGGACGGTTTATCTCGCAGGACACATACACGGGAACGCCGTACGCGCCGTGGACGCAGCACCTGTACAGCTATTGTGGTAACAACCCTGTTAATATGGTGGACCCGACCGGGCATATGCCGATAAAGCCGATGGCTGTTTGCGATGGGGGGACTACGCGTGTTGTACCTGAACCGTCGGGGTCAGATGAAAATGTATCGTGGTGGAATAAAACGGTTGATTGGATTGGCAACGCTGCATCCGATGCATGGAATTGGATTGAAAACGCGGCTATTGATGTCGGTGACTTCTTTAAGTCAACGTTTGGGTGGGAGTATATAAATGAGACGGACTATGTCAAGGTATACCCTAATCCGCTATCATGGTCACCAATTAAATATGAGATGTCAGAAACAAGGTCGACTGTTATAGAGAGCGGTGGCAACGGATATAAGCCTATATTATTTTATTTAGATAAGGTAAATGGAAGTTTCTTTGAATCCAGTGTAGGAATGAAAGTGAGTAAAGGAGATGAAAACTCACCATATAAATATGATATTGATTATAGAATTGGTGTAGATGATATAGGATTCAGCTTTGGTAATGATAAGCACCGATTTAGATTATCAGTATCGTTGAAAGAAGTTGGCAGGATAAGAATAGGAACAAGCAATGCGATACCTGCAGGTAACTATACTAGTGCAGTGCTAAATCAAGATATTGTAATTGATCCACTTATAATATTGCTTGCTTTCGCTACTGCTGGAGCTGGATCGTCTGTACCCGTTCCAGCATATTAATAATATATAGAAGGAGTAAAATAAAATGTTATATTTATTATACAGAGTAATCGCTATACTCTTAATAATAGGTTTAAGTATTCTGGTATTTGGCAAAAGGTGCTTGATATTATTTAGAACGAAGGTAATGGCAATAGTAACAGTAATATTAGTAATTGCATTGTTTTACGCAAGTATAAATTTGCCATTTGAAATAAAATGGATTGAATTTAATACATGTGAAGAAGCATTTAGGTATTCATATACTAATAATATTCTTAATATAATAGAGGAAGAAGATTGTGCATTTGTTGTATACGAAGGTTCAAGTAATAGCATAATGTATACATGCTTAAACAAATATGGAGATAAGTGGAAAGCAAACGACCCATATTCTGTAGAAAATATTGAGCTTAAATCAATAGAAGATGCCTATATAACAAAAGTTAGTAATAAAAGAAATCATAAAATATTAATAATAATGGAAGAATATTTAATGAAAAACCAGGAGGGATTAAAAAAGATCGAGGATAATCAAAAATCAAAATTTATTAGTTTTAGCACTCCATATAAAGATACCGATTTTTATACTATATTTACTTATGCTGTTATAAAAGCAAATATAGATAATTATGAGCTTAAAGTTGATGGGGAGGTGATAGAGTGGAGACTAGATAATAACTAAATATATTGAGATAATATTATAACTATAAGTATAGCACAGCTATACTTATAGTTATATGCACGGTAATAAAGGACCGAATCGAGACGGGAAGCTGGGACGGATGGATGGAAGCAGCGTACAGAGGCGGAGCGCAAGGCTTTGGAGATGGCTCGACGATGGGATTTATAGCAGGCGGGATTTCGAGTACAATAGATGTAATACGAAGCAACAGGATAATGTCAAAGATGACAGGAATGTGCTTTGTAGCAGGAACACAGGTACAAACGGAAGAAGGGAAGGTGAATATAGAGGAGATAGAGGCGGGAGACCGCGTATGGGCTGAAAACCCGGAGACGGGAGAGAAGGGAGTAAAGAGAGTAGTACGGACCTTTGAAAGGGAGACGGAGGAAGTGGTGCACGTATACGCAGGAGGAGAAGAGATAACCACAACGGCGGAGCACCCGTTCTACGTCGCAAAGCGTGGATGGACCAAGGCGATAGAGCTAAGGGCTGGGGACGTCCTGGTAAGTGTCAACGGCGAATATGTCATATTAGAGAAGATAGAACACGAACTACTGGAAAGTCCGGTAAAGGTATATAACTTCGAGGTTGAGGACTTCCATACCTACTATGTAGGCGATTCGGGCGTTCTGGTTCATAATACGTGTAATCCAACTAGTGCGTCACAAATGCAAAAACAAGTTGAACGCGGTCAAGCACCCAAATATGTTGACCGTGTCGACTCTCCACATATAGAAGGCCAAAAGCCACATATACATTTTGCTGATAAAACATCAATTAATATTGATGGGACGATTCATGATAAACACAGAGGAATACCTACGATTTCAAACAAGGAAGCTAAATGGTTGCAAGAAAATGGGTGGTCAATTTTAAAATTAAACGATAGTTAAGGAGCTGGTAACTAATGAAATTATTCGGATACAAAATTGGTAAAAATGCAAATAAGCCAATGGCATTAAAAGAAGCTTCTATTGTATGTATGCCATCAGAATTAAATAAATTAATTAATTTTTTAATTGATGCTGAAAAAGAATTGTTGCCACATGTTGAGCAATATGAAGTGTGTACACTCGAAATTCTAGATTGGGACAAGGAGTGGGGACGTAACAATCCCGCCTTGATTGTGGCTTTGGTACCAGAAGAACTAAAAACATAATATATAATCAATGATTGTACGGACGAAAATTTTCAGCCGTGCAAACTAAAAGAATCTGCATTGTTTAGAAGATAGAACATGAGCTGCTGGAAAGTCCTGTCAAGGTATATAACTTTGATGTGGAGGATTTCCATACCTACTATGTAGGCGATTCGGGTGTTCTGGTTCATAATATGTGCAAACTTAATAATGTATTTAATTCTATTAAGGAGGCACCTAATTATGATAGTATATTTATTAAAGATAATTTGAGAAAGGTTAATGTAAAAAAAAAGAATTATTGAACGAATTGAATCAATATGGAAAGGGATGGAAAAAGGTATACAATAATGGTTATATTGAAGGACAAAAAGTTTCAATGCATTATTTTCAAAATAGAGCAGGCCAAATATTTGATCTATGGATTAAAGATGGATGGAGTTGATTTATATGTATATATATAAGCTTAATTTCTTAATTCTTAATGGTTTAGAGAATACAATTATAGAAAATAAAATTGATGATTTTGTGCAAGATGCGATAGATAATCTTAATAAAGAGCATCAAACCGAAGAAGTAGAAATTGTTTCAGTACAAGTATGTGACATTGCAGGAGAAAACTATGGCGTATGTGAAATATGTCAGACTTGGGTGAGCGATTTTTCACTAAAGAATCCAATTTTTGAATTTTCAAATGGAGTAAAAATTGGTGAAGGATGGAGGTGTGATATATGTATTGGAAAAAATAATGATCATTCTTTTTTGCCAATACGAACAGACATCCGAAATAATGATCAACTAAATTAGAATTGCTTATCTATAACTTAAAGTAAGTAGATAGAGTTACATTATAAGTTGATTGTAAGACTAGACTGGTAAAAAAGGGGCTACTCTGTTGGGTTTCAGAGCAGCCCCTTTGCAATTTTTGGGGACAATCTGAATTTATAGGATATTGCGGGGTATTTTTATCCTGCGAATGTCTCCAGTCCTGCTATTAAACGCATTACATAAAGAGCGTCTGAAATCTCTACATTCCCCGACCCATCCACATCAGCAAGAAGCGTCTGAAGATCGCTCAGGTTCTCAAGTTTCACAATGCTGCGCATAATCAGCATCGCATCAGATATATCAACGGTATCGTTTGTATAAGCGTCGCCCAGCAGACCATATTCCGCCGTGATGTTGAGATCCGACTGTACGGAGGAGAAATCAGCATCCCATCCTACGAAGATGTACTGTGTTATCTCATGATACTGAGACAGAGGCATCGGGGCCACTGCAGATTCGCCGATGCCAACGGTCTGGATTTCAGATATCCATTCACCATTAACCATGTAATTAAACGTTACACTGTAATACGTTACTATGCTTATAGAGCCGTTGGCTGCGTTTACCTCCTCAGCATCGATATCAATGGTTGTGCCGTCGATAATGCTTGTTCCGCCCTTAACCGAAAGCGCAAGCTCATATGTTCCCTCAGCGTTGCCAGCCACAGCGAACTCAAGCGTCATGCACTCACCGCTATAGTTTTGAACCGGGTTGACAACCGCTATATCAAGCATTCCGGGAGTACTGTCGTTAACCACCACGTATGCGGCGCTGTCGGGATTTCCATAAGTAATATAGGTAAGCGCGTCAGCATTGTATTCGATGGTAAACGAACCCGCCGCGAGGTTTTCCATGCTTACGGGAACGATTACCCTTTCGCCCTGTCTCGCATCGGCATTCCCTACATTTATGCTGTAATCCGTTCCTGGCTGCGGCTCTTCGCTTGGAACAACAAACATTCCCGTGATTTCGGCCTCAAGTCCTATCTGACTGAAATAGGTTGCTTCGCCGGTCTCAAGGTTTACTTCCTGAAGTCCGTTATTGTCATAATACGAAGCCCAATACATTATCTTGTTGTCATGGTCATATGCCATTGACTGTGAAAAGTTTACGTTCTCGCATCCAGTCGGTCCGACAAGAGTAGCTTCAGCGGTTTCAAGGTCAAAGGTATAAAGCAATCCAGAAGAAGCAGTTATGCCATATGCAACTCCTTCTGTCGTAATTTCTATTGTCCACAGTGGACCATCGGTATCTGGCCTTCCAACTTCCGTCAGCTCCCCGCTGCTTGTATTTACTTCATAAAGCATCCAGCGGCCCTGCTCTCTAAACCCTACCGCATATAGGCGGTCAGTAGCATAGTTATATGCCATCGACAATATTTGCGCTCTGCAGTTATAGCCGTTAAGATGCCATTCCGTATCCTCAAGCGTCGTTGTAAAGAAGTCGCCTTCTTTTGTAAATCCATATATGGTACCGTTTCCATACGTCATAGCATAGGTTCCATAAGCCGGCGTATAGAGCGACTCAAGCTCAGAAGGATTATCGGCATAGAATGAAATCATGTCGTTTTGCTGACCAGCGCTATATATGCGGTAACCATATAGGCGTGTGTGCGGAAGCCCTTCAGTTATGGTCACAACACATTCGTCGGAAAATCCTCCGTCGTTTGTTGTGGCTGTTATTATGGTTACACCAACAGATACACCCGTTACAACGCCGTTCTCGTCAACTGTAGCGATCGCTGGATCCTGCGAGGAGAATGAAACGTTTTGATCATAAGCTATGTCGGGTCCTATTGTCCACTCAAGCTGCGAACTCATCCCCGCGCGCATTTCAATATCTTTTGTATCAAGCTCGAAAGATTCCACGGGGATGGGTTCTCCGGCATATACGTTCATAAGCCAGCCGCGGTCATGACCTGCGCTCCAGAACCCTGCTTTCTCGTATGTCCATGTGAATGTATACTCCCCTGCTTCCGGAACAAAGTAAATAAATTCTGTCCAAGGCATGAGGTTTCCAGGTTTATCGCTAGAAAATGTTGTAATCTGCTCGCCGTTTACATAGAACGCCATGAAATCCATATTGGTCTGACAGCTTACCCGCCAGTCGAACCTGATCATCTCGCCGGCGTTCAGATAATGGGTAGCAGAAACCTCGCTTACAGTGCCGTGCTTGCCTTCATTGCCGCTTGTTCCGCATATTTCATCACGGAAATTAACAACATACCACGGGAATTCTCCATCCGTTTCAAAATGCAGCAGCCCATCTTCGAAGTTAAGCGCCTCATCAAGCGTTTCGATCGGATCACCGCTTGCAGAACCATTAGCAAATTCAGCAAAAAATAGTCCAAGCACATAATAGCCGAGCTGTTCACCGATTATGCCTATATAGTTCATCTCTCCCGTTTCAGGATCAACGGTATACAGCATCGCCCCATTACCCAGCGATGAGTTTGCAAGGGATGTGTATGTAAGATAGCATAGTCCGTCGTTGGGATTATACGTCATCGACGGGCTCCATCCCTGTTCGCCTGCTGACTGGGCAAGGAACGTTATGTTGCCGTCCAGGTCTAGCTTTACTATTTTCCTTGAGTTAAAATCCAGTGAAAGGAATTCCCCGTTGCCTACATAGGCAAGAGGCGTTAGTAGCAGCTGATTGTTCATATCCCAGGATGCTACCGGGGTAGCGCGCCCCGTCGTTCTGTCAAACTCGCATATATAGGACCTGTCAGCAGCGCAAATGCCATAGATCTTATCCACATCCCATGCGTAGGTTAAGTCGTTCGTCGTATAGTTACAGCTTCCAATATAGGTTGATTCGAACGTTTCCGGGTCGACGGAATAGAAATTGTTGTCTATATCCATTCCATATACGAGGTTTCCATCGTATGTGGCTTCGAAGAACTCGACTCCACCTCGGTAAAGCTCTGTCAGCGTGTTTTCAGGGTCAAGCGTGCTAAACTTTACCCATGCAGCATATGGTTCATAACCGCCGTCCTCGGTGAAGTAATTGCGCGTATAGCCCAGAAGAGTGGTTCCCTCTGGCACCGGAGGCTCGGGGTTAGCAAAATCGGCGAAGAATATGCCAAGCACATAATAGCCGAGCTGTTCACCGATTATGCCTATATAGTTCATCTCTCCCGTTTCAGGATCAACGGTATACAGCATCGCCCCATTACCCAGCGATGAGTTTGCAAGGGATGTGTATGTAAGATAGCATAGTCCGTCGTTGGGATTATACGTCATCGACGGGCTCCATCCCTGTTCGCCTGCTGACTGGGCAAGGAACGTTATGTTGCCGTCCAGGTCTAGCTTTACTATTTTCCTTGAGTTAAAATCCAGTGAAAGGAATTCCCCGTTGCCTACATAGGCAAGAGGCGTTAGTAGCAGCTGATTGTTCATATCCCAGGATGCTACCGGGGTAGCGCGCCCCGTCGTTCTGTCAAACTCGCATATATAGGACCTGTCAGCAGCGCAAATGCCATAGATCTTATCCACATCCCATGCGTAGGTTAAGTCGTTCGTCGTATAGTTACAGCTTCCAATATAGGTTGATTCGAACGTTTCCGGGTCGACGGAATAGAAATTGTTGTCTATATCCATTCCGTATATGAGGTTTCCATCGTATGTGGCTTCGAAGAACTCGACTCCACCTCGGTAAAGCTCTGTCAGCGTGTTCTCAGGATCTGTAATGTCGTACATTACCCATGCAACATATGGTTCATAACCGCCGTCCTCAGTAAAATAATTGCGTGTATAGCCAATTACCGTGTTACCTTTGTCAAAGGCGTTTCCCTGGTATGATGGGCGGGGATGCGCGTTTGTCTGTCCGCCTTGAGCATTTAAACGCTCAAGGTCAAGCCCATTGAATCCAGTTCCCGAATTATCCGGGGTTTTTAGAACATTTACGTCGTTTTGGTCAGTGTATTCAACACCGGTCGCTGGAGCCTTGTTACCGATGCTAGCTGCCACTGCAACAATCGGTATGCTGCAGATCACCATAATGACAGCAAGGAGCAAGGCAAACGTTTTTCTGCTTTTGTTCATTTGTTACCTCCTATAAAATCAGTTCTACGTTTATAGAATACTGTGTACCAAAATTATAGCACTCATTTATGTGTTTGTCCATATACAAATTTATTATCTATATTTATGCACATTAATGGCAATTCACCGCTCGGAACGAATGATGAGCATCGATATTCATCGTATAATTATAATTGACTTTATCGAACAAAGAATGCATACTGAATAAAGAAAATTGGAGGTGTCAAATGATGAAAGCTCGAGGAATTATAAACCCGCTTGTAGAAGCTATTGAATATTTCAGATATAAAGCCAATGGCGAAACGGTGTCAAAGCATATAAACCGGGTCCTGATTCAAAGGGAAATAAACCGCAAGGATTTTGAGGATATTCTAAAGCCCGCGCTTGAGCTTGAAGCGTTCCTGGACAGCAATGTTGCCCTTCCTAAAAATCTGCACCTGTATTTTGCTAATTTTGAGCACTCCGATTACGAAAGCGGCTTTAAATCCTGCGCGGCAAATATAGCGATGCTATCTGCAAGCACAGAAGATTTTACCGATATTAATACAATATGTGAGAACCTTATTAAGCAAAGCAAGCCGGAAATAAGGGATAATATCATGAACGAGCTTATATCCGGCGAAATTACGTCAGACACCAATTCAGATGATGGAGATTATTTTCTTAAATTTATTGACGACCTTCCCCTGTCGGATAAGGCAAAGTGGCGTATTATAAATCTCTATAACAACTATGAAGATTATGTACTCGGTATTGGATCAACCCTAAGGCAGGCTATTCAGTTAATTCAGGAACGTTCGGATATCTATGAACCATATTTGTATAATTTTGAACAGGAGTACAGCGACATAAGCGATATTATTGATAACATAAGGAATAACATGAACGTGGATTTTCTCATTGGGGATGATGAGATTATATATCCTAAGATCTTGGCAAACAATGAATTTACAAGGATATTCAGACGCCCCGAAAACGGCGGGCCCGTTCTGTATATAGGGTTGGGAGTGAGGCCTATGTTTAAGGTGCCATATAAGGAGAGAATCAGCATTAACTTTGAGGAGATGCTCAAGGTCCTTGGCGATAAAAACCGACTGGCGATCCTTAGGATTTTAAAAGACAGGGATGCGTACGGACAGGAGATTGCGGACATGCAGAAGCTATCCCCAAATACTATTTCCCATCATATGAGCAAGCTGCAGTCATGCAATTTAACCAAATCAACCCTTGACGGTAGCAAGGTATATTATTCTTCGAACCAAAGTGCTATAAAGGAGCTTATTGAGCAGCTAAAGGAGCTCCTGCTTAGGCAATAATTTTTCGGATGGCTTTCAATGCCATCAGGCAGTCTCTCACTTATGGAACATAATAGCATCCATTTTAGTGAGATTCAAATAAACGACTGCCTCAGGGGGGATTTCTTAAATTATTTTGCGTACGTAATTCTTTTGCTCAATATAGATCTGTACGCCTTAAGTCCTTAATAGAAAAAACGGACTGTACTTCATCTGTTTCACCCAGATTGATCTTATGAACAACTATAGTGTCCCCTATTCCCGCATTGCATATCACCGTACCCCACGGTGAGCATATCATTGTGTTTGCGTAAGCCACAAATTCGGAATCCTCGTCCCTGGCTGGTGCTACTCCAACAGTAAACACCTGGTTGTCTATGGCTCTGGCACGCATTATCAATTCCCAATGTGACGGCCCTGTAACCATGCTGAAAGCAGATGGCGCTATTATAATGTTCGCCCCTTCCAAGGCCATTGCTCTTACCAATTCCGGAAACCTCATATCAAAGCAGATGCATAAACCAATCCTGCCAAACTCGGTGTCAAATACCGTTATCTTATTTCCCGCCTGAAAGGAGTCGGCTTCTGAAAAACGTTTGCCATTTCCTTGCGTTATGCTGAACATATGCAGTTTGCGGTGGAACGCAACCTGCTTTCCTGTACGGTCAAAAGCAAATGAGGTATTATATATTGCATTATTACCACTTTCCGGAAAGCTTCCTGCGATAACATATATCGCGTTGCGGCGGGCAGAATCCGATAAAGCTTGCCACATTACGCCGCCAGCAGGCTCAGCATTGTTTGCAAAATAGCGGGTTGAGTACGGGCAGCAGAACATCTCAGGGAGAACTGCAATATCTGCTCCATATTCTGAAGCAACTTCAATAGCGTTTACAGCGCAATTGAGGTTGGCCTCCTTGTTCGGAGTAACTTTCATCTGTATCAGGCCCAACTTTACTTCCATCTATCAAACCTCAGCTTTTTATTTTTATTATATCCCTAAAATGTAGATCAAGCATAATATGATACGTTTATTTATCAAAATATTTTAGATAAGGATTGGCCGCCCCATGATTTGCCCTAATCAGCATGAGTTATTATTACCACCTTAAATATAATTTTAAAAGTCATCAGTATGTCTATATTTTATCCCGAATAAAAGATTATACATAAAACAACGTGTAGAGACCTTTACTAATTGTTTACATGAAGGTACATATGGTCTATAATAATGTGGCGATTTAAAATAAACGTGTAGGCGTTGAGGAGGACGGGGTTTGGAAAAGGTTGTAGGTAGGTTTGGCACGTTTTTAAAGCGTAAGGATATCAATATATCATTAAGGGTTTACTTTATAGACGCAATGGGAGCAATGGCCTATGGCCTTTTTACATCTTTGCTTATTGGAACCATATTTTCCACGCTTGGCAGCGAGTTGGAGATTCCTTTCTTTATCAAGCTGGCCGACTTTGCAAAGGACGCAACAGGCGCGGCTTTAGGGATTTCCATAGCTTGGGCGTTAAAGTCGCCAAAGCTCGTTCTTTTTTCAGCAGCAGCCGTGGGGCTTGCCGGAAATGCCCTTGGAGGGCCGGTTGGAGCTTTTATTTCCACTATTATTGCTGCTGAGTTGGGTAAGCTGGTATGTGGTGAAACTAAAGTAGATATAATCGTTACGCCAGCTGTATGTATTGTCTCTGGCGTGGCGGTTGCCATGCTTGCTGGACCTGCTGTGTCCGCTTTGATGAGCGCCTTTGGTTCACTGATTATGACAGCCACAAGCATGCAGCCAATTATCATGGGAATTATTGTATCAGCGCTTGTGGGCATTGCCCTTACTCTACCTATAAGCAGCGCCGCAATATGCATTATGTTGGAGCTGGGCGGAATTGCCGCCGGCGCCGCAACCGCAGGGTGCTGTGCTCAAATGATCGGGTTTGCCGTTATGAGTTTTAGGGAAAACCGCTGGGGCGGATTGATTGCGCAGGGGCTTGGAACATCAATGCTTCAGATGCCCAATATTATAAAGAATCCCCGCATATGGATACCGCCTACGCTCGCTTCGATGATAACAGGCCCTATAGCAACCAGCGTATTTGGGTTAAAGAATATTCCGGTAGGTGCGGGAATGGGTACATGCGGACTCGTGGGACCCTTCGGCATAATTAGCGCCATGCCCGAAGGGGGCGTATCAATGTGGCTAGGGATAGCTCTCATATGTTTTATTTTGCCGGCCGTTCTTACGTTGCTGTTCAGCGCAGTTTTAAGGCGAATCGGTTGGATAAAGGATGGAGATCTTAAGCTACAGTAAATTATTAAGCAATAAATTACAAACGTGCGGCTTGGACACCCATGCCGCCTTTTAATTTATAATACGATATAATTTGTCGAAATACGGTTGAAATATCGTCATCCCACATGATATCATAATAATAAATATCACCTTAAAGGATATTCAAATTGAAGCATATTATTAGTTTGCTTTTTGTATTGTTGTTTTTATTAACAAGCTGTGCCCCTTTGGAATCATATATAGAAACTATATTGAATGGACGTGATTCGGCAGATTACAATACAGTCGCCCCTTCACCGACGCCTACAGAATCTCCGCTGCTTACCCCTTTACCATCACCATCGTATCCTCCCCCTCCTACTTTAAAACCTACTTTAAAGCCTACGCCAGAACCATCACCCACAATTAAACCCGAATCGCCCGACTTCCAGAATGCCTATTGGGGTATGAGTAGGAAGGATGCGAGAAAGACGGAACGGCCTGTTATGAGAACCTCTGATATCTATCAAGACACTTACCATGATCTAAAATATGAGGGTTTGGACGCTTATGCAATATACCATTATGATGAATATGATTCTTTGAGAATGGGTTCATATATTATAACAGAGACCGACAATTTTTTAGACTCTAAGGATAAACTGAAGTCGAAGCTGATCAAGCTATATGGTAATTCGATAGAGGATAAAACGACCTGGCACAGTCGGCTATTCGAAAATACACCTGAAAAATACGATTTGGCGGTTACGCTTGGTCATCTTGAATACCAGACCACATGGTATAATGGAAGAAGCTTTGTCATCTTGATTCTGTACGGTGACGGTTCAGAAGCATGGCTAGAAGTTATGTATTATGATGCAGGATATATATTGGATATATATAGTGGTCCGGAATACTTGGATCAGATAATTTAATATATATTGTGTCCTTGCGTGGTTTTATCAGGAGTGTCACAGGGCATTAACAGTATTAAGGAATACCAATTGTTTCTGTAGAAACTTATGCCCGACTTTGCATTTGTTGTCACAAAAACTACGCACCTGATTTAACTCCTAATCCGGCTATCGTGGCAATATAGACGAAGCACTCGTATGCGTTCTTTTTAAAACGTTTGCGCCAATTTACAGAATCTGTTACAGCTATTTAAGCAATACATACTAATGATTCTCAAATACCCGCTCCCTGAGGCTTCTCATATAGGTTAATGAGTACCTAATCCTCATTCTTCCCGCAGGATATCTGTATTGGCCACAAGCAACACCATGCATCAGACAGAAATAGAGGCCCAAATGTATGTGGAGAGGGTATTGGCCTCTATAGCAAGGCGCGGTCGCAAATTACATTAGGATTACCTTACGGCCTATTTGCAAGATAATCCAAGGATGTTTGCGCCTCAAGAATGATTAACTGCATAAATACCATTGAGAGGCGGTCTTTAGATATATCCTATTGGCTTGTATTCCTTATTTGTAAAATCATATGAATAGATCATGATGTGATGTCCATGTATAAGAGAGTGCAACGTCCTGATAATATTTTACGACTTCAAGTCTTGTTGGAGATTAGAACATAAAGAGAATCTTAATAATGCTTCTAGCGCTGGTGTCATTATAGTGTTAATTTTGGGCTTAAATGTCTCAGTATTGTCTCTCAACGCTTAGTACTTTTGCCTGTTTTGTGCTTAATTTGCTATTTGAAATTTTGATATACGGAATATCTAGGTGACTATCCTGCGGTTTTTTGGTGTACTTCTTTATTAAGCGGAGGCGGAGTAGATATACCATGATGACTTTCATGATGCCATCATCACCCGTGAGATATGGGATGCGATGCGTGCCGGCCTAGCCGATTGCTGGCGATAATTTCAATGCATACTTAGTTATAGTATATTTCAATAATTACAATTCAGTTAACCAGTTAAGTTGCAATTATGTCCTAATATTGTACAATTATGGATCTTGCCTCATCTCCATTGCCTTGTCCGATCAAGTGATTTATAATAGAAAACGAGGTGATAATATGGATCGTAAGATATTAATCTGCGATGATCAGCCAATAATCCATGAAACACTTGGCGTTTATTTAAGAGAAGAGGGCTATGAGACAATCTCAGCTTTCAATGGCAAGGAAGCCGTTGAGAAATTTGAATCTCAAAATCCAACGCTTATAATACTCGACATAATGATGCCTGTAATGACAGGTATAGAAGTATGTAGGAAGGTTAGGCAGCAAAGCCGCGTACCGATAATCATGCTTACGGCCAAGGGTGAGGAGATCGATAGGGTTTTAGGATTGGAGCTTGGCGCTGACGATTATATAGTAAAGCCGTTCAGCATTAGGGAAGTTATCGCTAGAATCAAATCAGTTCTGCGCAGATATCTTTCTCAGGCCGACGAGCCCCAAAAAGCGCTGAGATTAGGCGGATTGGAGGTCGATCTGGCTAACTACAGCGTAAAGATCAACGGAGACGCCGTAAGGTTTACCCCCAAAGAAGTTGAAATGTTGGAAATGCTTGCTTCACACCCAGGAAAGGTATTTTCAAGAGAACAGATACTGTCAAAAATATGGGGATATGATTACTTCGGCGATACCAGGGCTGTAGATACACAGATAAAGCGGATAAGGCAGAAATTTCCGCACGATGGCCTTGGGTTTGCGATAAACACTGTGTATGGAATTGGGTATAAGTTTGAATTGACGGAATGAAGCATTCACTGTTATATAGAACCCTTATAATAATTCTGCTTACCATCATAATGAGCGCTGCCCTTACGACGGTTTTGTTCAGCATATACGGAAAGGGCGTATTTGCCGATCAAAAGGCTGAGGAGCTTGTACCTCGGGCTGAATATTGCGCAGAACAAGCTTGGATGTATCTTATGGGCGTTATGTCTAGACAGACATTCGAGGCCCTTATGTCCCCCGCGACAATGAACGATCTGTGGGACGCGCAGCTCTATATGTATAACGACGAGGGTGAACTGTTTGCATATCTTGACACTGAATCCTCCACTGAATTAAGTGCATATGTTGAACCACATTTGGAGAGCGTACTGAACGGGGAGCATGTTATGACCCCCGCGGAACTAAGAGAATACTGCATAATTGTAGGCACCCCTATAAAATCGTACGGAAATACGCCGATTATAGGAGACGGGATGATTCAGGGTGCGGTATTTCTTGTAAAGCCGATAAGCGAAATAAGCGCGGCTGTAAACGCCTTGACTACGGCGCTGGTTGTAAGTATGCTTGCCGTTGCAGCTTTGATGATTATTCCCGCATACTTTGCCTCCAGAAGCATAACAGGACCTGTAAACAGAATGACCGACGTTGCCCAAGCAATAGCACTGGGTGACTTTAAGATAAACGCTCCGGATAAGGGAAAGGGTGAGCTTGCGAGGCTTGGGAGCGCACTGAACCATATGTCCGACGAGCTTGAAAGGACAATTAAAGACCTTACGCTTGAAAGAAACCGATTACGCGCCATTATGAATGGCCTTGGCGAGGGCGTAATGGCAATAAATGCAGAAGGAAGGCTCACCCATTGCAACGAGGCGGCAATTAGGTTAATGGGAAGCGGAGGAGGAAGAATTCGTGCTGAATCTGATATATATAGGTCAATAATGAAATTTATGACCGACGTATCTTTCAACACGGATGCAAAAAACGAGCATATAAAGGTTGGGGAACGGTTGCTGCAAATAACCATTACGCCTCTGCCAAGTGGTGAGGATCACGTTGCTGGCGCAGTTGCGCTAATGAGGGACGTAACGGAGTTGGAACGGCTTGAGCAGACGCGTAGGGATTATGTGGCGAATGTGTCTCATGAACTTCGCACTCCGATAAGCGCAATTCGGAGTTTAGCCGACGCCCTGAATGACGGCCTTATAAAGAATGATTTTGATCGGTCGCGCTATTATGGCTATATACTTAAGGAATCAATGCGGCTTTCAAGGCTTATAGACGATCTTCTTGAACTTTCGCGGCTCCAGTCCGGCGGGGTTGCATTCGAAAAATATAGCTTTGATATTAACGGGCTTTTAAGGAACGCGGCTGACTGTTATACTGAAATCTCCAGCGAATACGGCTTCAGGCTACGCCTTAGCATTGATAACGCTCCAGTAACGGTTTGCTCAAACCCGGATAGGATTGAACAGGTTATTGTCATACTCCTTGATAATGCTGTTAAGCATTCTGTTGGGGTGCGGGAAATCCTGCTTGGCGCCAATGTGATCGACGATAGAATAATCATATTTGTTGAAAACCCAGGTTACATAGATGAAGCTGACCTTGAGCATTTATTTGAACGGTTTTATAAGGCGGACAAGGCTCACAGCGGCAATGGTACAGGCCTTGGCTTAGCTATAGCTAAGGAAACAATCTCCCTTTTGGGAGGAAATATACAGGCTTTTTGTAAAGATGGAAGGGTAAGGTTTGAAGTTGAAGTGCGTCGGGGGTAATCGATAAAAAATATGTTAAACTAATTGATTACATTATTTTTATTTGTTTTAGGTTAATAGTGGCATGTGGCGTTGATAAAATTTTAAAATTATTTTATAATATTTGTAAAGACATCTGGAGGACAACCTTATGGCACTAAGATATATTTTTAAAAATGGCGCCCCATGCCTAAGAAAGGTATGTAAGCCTGTTATAAATTTCGATAGACGACTCCATACGCTTCTTGACGACATGGCTGAAACCATGTACCATGCCGAGGGCGCGGGGCTTGCCGCATCACAGGTCGGCGTACTCAAGCGGGTAGTAGTAATAGACTGTGGTTCAGGTTTGGTAGAGTTGGTCAATCCAACCATTGTTTCATTTTCAGGTGAACAAAGTGGGTATGAAGGATGCCTTTCATTCCCAGATGACAGGGGGTATGTTGTACGTCCAAATAAAGTAGTTGTGCGGGGATTTAACCGTAATGGCAGCGCAGTCGAATATGAAGGAGAAGGGTTATTTGCGCGGGCTGTATTCCATGAAATAGATCATCTTAATGGAAAACTTTTTATAGATATTGCTACAGAACCCCCGGAAGGTTACGATGATGAAGACATCAAAAGCGAAATTATATCTTAGGAAAGGGCGGCACTTATGAGAATAGCTTTTTTAGGCACCCCTGAGTTTGCGTTGCCTTGCCTAAGGATGCTCGTAGAAAACGGCCATGATATAATCGTGATTACACAGCCGGACAAGCCTAAAGGCCGGAAACGGATTATGTGTGCGCCTCCGGTAAAAGCTGAGGCATTAAAGCTTGGACTGCCGGTTCTCCAATTTGATCGTATAAAGAACAAGGATAGCGTAGCTGAATTGCGAAGGTTTGGGCCTGATGTTATCGTCACAGCTGCATTTGGACAAATATTATCCGGCGAAATCCTCCGAATTCCAAAGTATGGCTGTATTAATGTACATGCAAGCCTTTTGCCCAAATATCGTGGGGCAACTCCCATACAAAGCGCAATAATAGCAGGTGAAAAGAAAACCGGTATAACGACTATGCTAACCGATATTGGACTTGATACCGGAGATATACTGCTGATGAGCGAACTTGATATATATCCCGACGAAACGGCAGGAGAACTGAGCGTAAGGCTAGCGGAGCTTGGCGCCACAGTATTGAGGGAAACCCTTGAAAGGCTTCAGTTTGGTGAACTCATTGCGATTCCGCAGGACAGCTTAAAGGCCACAAAATGCGGCCGTATTGAAAAAGCAAACGCCATGATAGATTTTACCAAATCGTCTGTTGAGATACATAACCTGGTCAGAGGTATGAACCCTGATCCGTGTGCGTATGCAATGATAAACGGCGAACCGCTCAACATATGGAGGACAAAATTGTGTGAAGCAGGGAACCCATCCGCCCGTGCCGGAGAATGCGTTATTGCGGATCCTAGAAGGGGGCTGTTTCTCGCTACGGCCGACGGCCTTATAGAAGTAACGGAGCTTCAGTTCAGGGGCGCGAAGCGCATGGATGCAAAGGCCGCTTTAAATGGTAGGAACTTAAGGGGTTGCGTTTTAACATGAGCTTAAGACGCGTTGCCCTTGAAGTGCTTGACAGCATAGTTAGAGGAGGAAAGTATTCAAACCTTGCCTTAAAGGACGCGATTTCTGAAAAGCCGTCTTCTGAGGCCGCTTGGGTTAGCGCATTGGTTTATGAAACGCTTGACAGGCTGATGTATATTGATTATATAATTGATTATTGTTCCAAGGGGAAACTCAATAATGTTATCAAGGGAATACTACGTCTGGGCGTATGCCAGGCGCTTTTTATGTCGGCGCCTTACAGGGTAGCATGTGATGAGAGCGTCAAGCTTGCAAAGGAAGTAGGAAAGGGTGCGTTATCAGGATATGTAAACGGTGTTATGAGAGCGGTGTGCCGTTTGGACTTAAAAACCGTCCCAATGCCTAAAGATGATAGGGAAAGGCTAGCCGTTAAATACAGTTATCCAAGGTGGATTGTTAATGAATATGTTAGACGGTATGGCTTGAGATTTACCGAAAATATGCTTGAAAAGCCTGACACGTTTTTTACTGTTCGCGCACACCCACCATATACCTCTGAAATGCTGGGGGCCGAGCTTAAGAGCAGGGGATTAGGATACACCCAGGGAAGGCTGGTAAAAGACGCGTACAAGCTTACTTCCGGTTTTAATCCCGTTTCCGACAGCCTGTACAATGATGGATATATAAGTATACAGAGTGAAAGCGCAATGCTGGTATGTCAGGTATGCGGAGCCATGCCTGACATGAAAGTACTGGACGCATGTGCCGCACCAGGAGGGAAAACAGCGTATTTATCAGCGTTGATGTCTAATACGGGTTCAATACTTGCCTGGGAAGTCCATCAACACCGCAAGGAGCTTTTGGACCGTACACTTGAAAGGTTACATATAAAGAACGCAGTAACGGCATTGCATGACGCAAGGTTTTATAATGAAGAGCTTAATGAAAAAATGGATATTGTGCTGGTAGACGCTCCTTGTTCTGGATTGGGGGTACGTGGAAAACCGGATGCAAGGTATAGAAAAACGGATGAGGCTATTACCGGCCTATCCGAAATACAGTTTGATATTTTATCGACATGCTCAAAATACGTAAAAAAAGGCGGAGTATTGGTCTATGCCACATGTACCATTTCAGAACGCGAAAATGAAGATATTATGAAGCGCTTTTTGGAAGAGAACAATGGGTTTCATCCAGCCGATATGAAACCATATGTTCCAATGGAGCTTTGGCACCGCATTAAGGACGGGGCGCTTCAGCTCTTCCCGCATTTGGATGGAACCGAGGGCTTTTTCATCGCTAAGATGCGACGCAAGGCCGATTGATAGTTAAAAAGGAGTTGCCAGATATGCTTGAGCTTAATTCAATGATGATTGACGACCTATCAAAATTGATGGATGAATATCAGCAGCCACAGTACAGGGCAAAGCAGCTCTTTAAGTGGCTTAATTCGGGCTGCAAACCTTCTGAAATGACAAACTTGCCAAAAGGTCTGCGTTGCGAACTTGAAAAATATCCGTATGGTATTGCATTCATATATGAAAAACGGGTCTCCAACAGGGATTCAACGGTGAAATACCTGTTTGAATTGGGCGATGGGAATATGGTAGAAGGCGTGCTCATGCATTATAATCATGGCGACACGCTGTGTCTGTCTACCCAGGTTGGATGCAGGATGAACTGTTCGTTCTGCGCATCCGCCTTGGATGGAATGATAAGAAATATAACTTCAGGTGAAATGCTTTCAATGCTCAACTGCGTTGAGCATGATGAACCCAAAGATCTAAACAGGTCAAGGCGCGTAACCAATATCGTATTTATGGGAAGCGGGGAACCTCTTGATAACTACGATAATGTAGCGAGATTTATTGAACTCATAACATGCAAAGAGGGCATAAATATTTCTCCCAGGAATATATCTCTTTCAACATGCGGGCTAATTGAAAATATATACCGCCTAATGGACGAGGCCCCGCACATTACGCTAAGCATATCGCTGCATGCGCCTAACGATGAAATAAGATGCGGATTAATGCCTGTAGCGAAGCGTTATAAAATGGATTCGCTGTTAAACGCAGCCAGTGATTATGCGAATAATACGGGAAGGCGCGTAATATTTGAATATGCCTTGATAAAAGGCGTAAATAACGGTATAGTACATGCAGATGAACTGTCGCGCAGGCTTGGCAGGATAAACTGTCATGTTAACCTTATACCTTTAAACTTCGTTAAGGAGCGAGGGCTTTGTGGAGTGTCAAGGAAATCGGCGATCGAGTTTGCTGGCATGCTTGCCTGCCGGCATATATCCGCAACCGTTAGACGCGAAATGGGCGCTGATATAGATGGCGCCTGCGGTCAGCTTAGAAGAAGGGTTTTGGGCGAAATAAACCGCAAACCGGAATAAAAACGGATTGTTGTAGCGCGGTTTATGGGGGTATAAAATGCAGTATGCAGTTTTGACGGAAATAGGATTGAGAAACCGAAACGAGGACAGTGCGTATATTCCAATGAGGACCTGCGGAGTGCCTGTTGTCGTTGTTGCCGACGGTATGGGCGGCCATAGGGCTGGATGCGTTGCTAGCGAACTCGCGGTTCACAGCATTGTAGAGTATATTGAGGGGGCGCCATCAGGAACCAACGATGAAAGATTGATAAAAGAGGCCGTAAAATCGGCCAATAAAGCTGTACATACCCTAGCAATCAATTCATCGGAATATAATGGTATGGGTACCACCATTGTAGCGGCCTTGCTGTATCCTGATAGGTTTATAGCCGCGAATGTTGGCGACAGCCGCATATATCATTATGATGGAGATAAGCTGGTGTTGGTAAGCCACGACCATTCCCTTGTCGCCGAACTCGTCGGGATCGGGGTAATAACGATGGAACAGGCTAGAACTCATCCATATCGCAACATGATAACCCGCGCTTTAGGTACTGATGAAAATGCGCGTGTTGATGTTTTTAGCTGTATATGGAACAGCGGCGATACATTGCTGCTGTGTTCAGATGGTCTGCATGGTTATGTTCCCGATGATCAGATGGCGGATATAATGGGTTTGGAAAATGATCTTGCCAAAATAGGCGATAGGTTAGTTAGAACAGCGCTTGAGAATGGCTCGTCGGACAATATAACGGTAGTGTTAGCCAGGAATTCGGAGGCTGATCAATGATATGATTGGAAAAATACTGGCAAATAAATATTATATTGACAGCGTGGTCGGCAGCGGCGGTATGGCGACTGTATATAAGGCGCACATTTTATCCAATAATAAAGTCGTGGCCATAAAGGTGCTAAAGGACGAACATAAGAGCAATCCAGACTTTGTAAGACGCTTTGAGCGTGAGGCCCGTACTGTATTATCTTTGTCGCACGAAAACATCGTACGCTCGTATGACGTTGGTAGCGAGGACGGCATTTATTATATCGTTTTGGAATACGTTGTTGGGAAAACACTGAAGGAAATCATGGAGGACAGCGGACCGCTTTCTCCCAGAGTTACGGTTAACCTAATGTGCCAAGTGCTTGACGCCTTGTCACACGCACATGGAAGGGGAATAATACACAGGGACGTAAAGCCCCACAATGTAATTGTTACCGTAAACGGAAAGGTTAAACTAACCGACTTTGGAATCGCTCGCGAGGTAAACGCTTCGACAAAGACATTTGCCGGCTCTAACGTATTGGGATCGGTACACTACATATCACCCGAACAGGCCAGAGGAGATGACGTAGGTCCTTCAAGCGACATTTACTCAGCGGGTATAATGATGTATGAAATGCTTACGGGACGCCTTCCGTTTGACGGAGAAAACACAGTATCCATAGCTTTAAAGCATCTACATGAGGAAATTATCCCCCCCATAGAAATTAATCCGAACATGCCACACGCATTAAGCGATGTGGCTATGAAGGCAACCGTAAAGCAACTTGACTCAAGATATTGTGACGCACTGGTTATGCGAAAGGATCTTGTACGCTCATTAAGGGAACCCAACGGAAGATTCGCCAGGCAAAGGTTTGAAAAAGCAAAGGGAGCAAGGCGAAACACGTTATGGATAATCCCCGTTTTTTCAATAGTATTCACAGGGTTAATCGTTGCTATGTTCTTTGTCGGAAGATCAATAGCCAACCCCAATATATCGTATAATGAGTTTATACCGCGGTTAACGAATAAGACCATTGATGAGGCAAAGGAACTGGCGGAGCAACGCGGCTTTTCACTGGTTGTGCTTGATTGGGTTGTAAGCGGAGAATATGCTGAGGGTGTAATTATGTCCCAATCGCCTGCCGCTGGCACTTCGTCAAGCGCAGGAACAAAGATTAACGTCACTGTTAGCAGCGGGAGGGATGTAATAGTAGTCCCTGATCTAACTGGCCTAACACAAATGGAGGCATTAAACAAACTTGACGCTGAAAGTCTAAAGATTGGTGAAATAAATTATGGAGTTAGCGAGATGCCAGAGGGTGTTATTTTTAGACAGGATCCAGTATTCGGTACCGAGCTCATGAAAGGTGATACTGTAGACATATTTATAAGCGGGCGCCCGTCAATTAACACAGCGGTTTTAGGCGTTGTGGGAGACAATCTATCAAACGCTATTGAAAAGCTACAGGAGAAGGGCTTTAAAAGAATCTTAGTACGTACTGTAATTGAGGAT
>URFJ01000016.1 GCA_900547135.1 uncultured Eubacteriales bacterium
CCGATTCGCTCAAAAGCCCGGTGTTGATAAAGTTTAGCTTATTGAGGTATTCTTGGCACTCGCCGCTTGAGCGCTCGAACTCCGCATACGACAGCTCTCCGAAATTATCAGGCGCGCCAGCTTCATCAATGCCGTACTTTGACGGGTCCGTTACAAGCAGATGATAGGTAAGCGCGTCTGAAAGGATATATTCCCTGAAGAGTCCCACGTCCACCTCGTTTAGCAGCCGTGACGCCGTAGCGGCGTCCTGCGTTGCGTCCTGCGTAACATTAGGCCCGGTCGTCTGCGGCGTAGGAGTTACATTTGAAGAGGTTCCGAAGCATCCGGAGAGCAGCAGGAACAGCGCAACAAGGCACAGAGCAATAAAGCGGCGAAAAATCATCTCTAAGTACCATCCTTTCCTTAAGGGGGTTATACAGCTTATATGATAGTATATCAGAACCGAGGGTGAATTTGACGGGAAATACACAAATATTGACACGAATTAAGGGGAATGGGATGTTGAGCGCCTCGCTAAGTCCCATTCCACTGTTAAAATTTACGATTCCGCATATCAGGCTGCGCCGTTTTTTGAGGGCCGCGCCATGCTATTGGTTAACATATCGATCAACTCCGCCTGGTCTACGCCCATGCATTCAATATAAACATACAGGTTGCTGCCAACGCGCCAGCACACCCAGTATACACCGTCGTCCCTGGCGTCCGTTACCATGGCCGAACCTACGGTGAGCGTAAACGGGCACTCTTCCATCATCTGGGCAAAGTAATAGCCGTCATCGCCCTTGGCATACGCATTGCCGTCTTCAGCATTGTACAAACGGCTCCAGTCCGCGGGCAGACCCGCGGGGATGAGACTCCCCTCTTCCAAAAGGCTACAGCTATCGACGGTTTTGACCGACGCCTGTTTTAACTCGGCCTTGACCTCTTCTGGCACAGAGCCTCCGCCGCCCTTTGTCAGATATCTGTATATGGGAGAGCTGTCGATCATATCCTCGGTTACCTTGTATGCGCCATGCTGCCCCGACGGGTTTTGCAAATTCGGGGTGACGGTGGATCCCTGATGGGTTGTGACGGCGCTGCTGCCGGGTTCTTCGCCGCCCGACGGATCATAATTGATGCCGCGCGGCTCGGCTTCCATACCCGAACGAAGGGCAAATGCGGCTCCCGCCCCAAGCAGCGCGACAAAGACGGCCGCCGCGCTGAGATATCTTATCATAGGGGCGCGTTTGCGCTTCTTTTCAGTCTTTCCCTGAAGTATTCTTCTTTTAAGTTCGTCGTACGGCACGCAGGCGTTGGCCGACTCCGCAGCTGAACGCAGCATGGATTCAAGATTATCATTCCATTCCATCAATCGCCCCTCCTTCCTTAAGCTTCGCTTGAAGCATTGTGCGCGCGCGCGACATGCGGGATTTTATTGTGCCCTCGGTTACTCCTAGCATTGATGCAATCTCCTTATAGTTCAACCCCGAAAAATAATGTAGCATGATAGGCTCCCTGTATATTTGATCAAGTCCGCCTATCGCCTTATAGAGCGCGCTCGTTTTCTCAGCGTTTATTGCCGCCGGTTCCGGAAGCTCGGATTCGGTTTCCACCGCGCTGTCAAACGGGGGTTCGTCAAAAAATACCTCCCGCTTGTTGCGCCGTACCATATCCACTGAAGCGTTTACGGCGACACGGTAAAGCCATCCCTTAAGCTGCATATCCTCCATGTTCTCCAACCTGTTCATATGCCTCAAAACGCGTATGAACACTTCCTGCGACACGTCCATCGCCGAATCGCGGTTCCCCGTGACGTTATACGCCGCCCAGTAAACCATACGCGAATAATCCGCATAAATGGAGTCAAAATCCCTCAATTTCGGAATCCTCCATCAATAATGAATACGTCTTTGACCGTCATTTGGTTGCGCCAAACCGCAAAAACGTTTCTCAAATTATTATAGCATACCGCACAACATAATAATAGGGTGGCCGATTTTGCAGCCTTATTAGGTGAGCGGACTTGATATTACTTTAATTGAAAAGCCGATATGGTTTTTTCATTGCTTATCATATCTGAGTGGGCAGTGTGTGTGTTTATTGATTGAATAGCCGGAAAAAGTCTTAAAAGCCCCCGCGGGTGTTTATAAAACTATACGAAAACAGCTTAAAGCAAGGCCTTTCCGTATTTTTACCAGCTGGTAAAAACAGTACACACGGAACGTTAGAACTGTGTTATTCAGGCTTCTGATATAGAATCCTGTTTGATTGCCACAACGGGAGCATACGCTCCATTTCCAGTGCTCTAAATGTCCTTTTATATACCAGCGCCATCGGACGCGCAGCCGACCTGTCAAATGCGTTAACAGGGGTGGTGGGGCTGAGCCCCCTACAGCAAAGCACAAGGGCGTGTATCGTTGTGCTTTGCTTGCCGCTATTGTATTGCCCGTATTCGTATCAGCGCTTTATTCCAATAGTGCGTCATTAAAACCACTTGCTCGGAATGCTTAGAAAAATATCTCTGCTCACATTAAATCCTATTTTTTCATAGAAAGCTGCTGCTGTTTCCGTTTGAGCTAACCATTCTGAACTTGGGTAAACTTCTCTGCATTTCCGAACCAATTCCGCTCCAATTCCTTGGCGTTGAAATTTTGGATGAACCGCCAAGTCATATATAATAGAACGAAACATTTGGTCACTAAGCACTCTCACGCAACCGACCAATTTTCCATTTACCCATGCCGAAAATACAAGAGTTGAATTGATGAAATTTTTATTAAAGTTTTCTAGCATAGTAGGAGTTATCGTTCCATCAGACCAACCTACCGCATAAAATAAATCATGCAATTCCGTACATGGTAAATCTTTTCGTGTATCGTATACTACATCATTTATTTCCAATCACCTCCAAATTCCTATTTGTCTGTTAAACCCTCTGAAAACGCTGTATTTTCAAGGAGTTTCGCCCGTTTTGTGTTCCGACCTTATGTATTTTCCCTTGTTTTTGCCCTTACGAGCCGAAACAAGGGAAAGTTTTTTAGTCTCCGCCGACTACCTTGTCCAGCAGCCTTGCGGAAGTACGCTTTGCTTCCCTTGTAGCGTGAGCGTAAATGTTCATTGTGGTACTGACATCGGCATGTCCGAGAAGCTCCTGCACATCCTTCGGCGCTGCCCCATTTGAAAGCAGATTGCTCGTGAATGTGTGGCGAAGCTGGTGGAAATGAAAGCCCTCCAAACCCTCGACCTTTCTGCTTGCCGTCCTGCACATAATCCCTACCGTACTCGGTGATTCGTATGCGCCGTCAGGTCTGAGGCAGACAAAGGATATTTCCTTGTAGCCCGTTGGGATTTCGTCTGTCCTCGGCAGGCTGTAAACCTCGTAGTAAGTACGGTCTTTTTCCTTCACCTCGGTGTAGTAGTTGAGGTGGTAAAGCCCGCCATACTGAAAGCGGTTTTTGTGCTGTTCGGTTTTCGCCGCTTTGAGGATCGCTGCCAGCGTATCGCAGAAGTCCACAGTGCGGACTTTCTTCCGCTTAGTCGCTCCTATCTCGGTTTTGTGCCTTGCCCCATTGTAGCGCATGCTGCGGCGCACCGTAAGGTACTGCTTGTCAAGATTGATGTCCTGCCAGGTCAAGGCGCATACCTCTCCGATTCGAAGTCCCGTGTAGTAGGCGATTTGAATGGGTAGCAGAGCGGGATTATCTTTCTTTTTCAGAAAGTCCTCCAGCTTCAGATACTGCTCATGGCTGAGTGTGGGCGTGGAAGCTGTTTCACTGTCTTCGTCCGAGAACAGGTCATAGTCCTCTTTTTTGCCCCGCCATATTACATACTGCATCGGATTAAAAGTAATCAGCCGTTTGGGGAATACCGCAAAGCGAAACGCTCCTTGCAGGACGGCTGAGAACAATCGCAGATACCCTTTGCTGAGTGCCCTTGCGGTTGTGCCATCGGGATTTGTCCCGCCGAAGCTGAGAAAATCCATATACGCCTGCAAATGGTCGGCGGTGACGGTTTTCAGCTTTCGACTGCCGATAGGGTGCTGCTTGATACGATTTACCGTCCCCTGATACACCATCACCGTACCGTTGCTTAAGCCTCCGGGCTTCAGTTCTTCCTCGACCCACATATCCAGCAGCATTCCTACTGTGGCGTTTTCGGACTTTGCAACGAATTTCTTTTCCTCGTAGTCCTCCATCGCTTTGCGGAGCAGGGCTTCCGTTTCCGACTTGCTTTCTGTTCCCACGAACTCACGCTGTACCAGATTGCCGCTTTCATCTTCGATATAGAAGCGGTAGTACCACTTTTTGCCTTTCTTTCTTACAGAACCTTTTGCCATAGATAAAAACTCCTTTCTATCCGTGGCAATCGGGACTGTGACATATGGTGTGCGTAAAGTTAATAACGTCACTTCTGCCGATTGGGTTCAATCGGCATATTTTTTTGTCAAGGTGCCACGGAATTTTCTTTTTCGGCAAGCCTTTTTTCGGCTTCCGTCACTATCCCGAAGAGGTCGCCCATTGAAGCCTTTGTGCGTCCCTCATCGTAGATATGTAGAATTCCGTCTAAAAAACGCTTCATATCTTCGATTGGTATTTCCATCTCTTTGCGGTAAACCCGCTCCTCGATTGCGCCTACCTCAATCGCATATCTCATAATCGACTGCTTCAAGCCCTCGTCCTCTGCCACACGGTCAACCTCCGTCATAGCATCGGCAAAGTAGTGGCACAGCACCGAGTACAGATCAATCATCTTGCCGAGGAATGTGGTAAGAAGCTGCTGGTGCGGCTCTCCGCTGACCGTAGAGGAAACCGTATCGAGATACTTTTTGATATGCTCCTCAATGTCCTTTTGGCAGAGCGTGCGGGCGTCATATTCCTTTTCCTCGGAAAGCCCTGTCAGCCATTCGGGAGTGGTAAGCAGCGCATCGGCAAGACCGTTGATAATCATAGTACGCTTCGGGTCAACCCCGTCTGCTTCATACCGCTGAATGGTGGATTTGTTTACGCCGATACGCCTTCCAAGCTCCGGCATGGTAAGGTTTAGTTCTGTTCGGCGCTCTTTTACCCGTTCACCGACCTGTTTTGCGGTGAACTCAATTTCTTTTTTCAAGGTTTTCACCTCCTGACGAGTACCATTATAGCACGCTAAAACTCAGATTGCAACCTCGAAACGAGATAAATATTAGAAATAATTCTTGAACAGTTGCAAAACAGGTTGACAAGGGATAGCAAAATAAGTATAATTAGGATTGCGGAGTTGCAAAACAAGTATTCTGAAAGGAGGATGAGATAATGAACGCAGTTAAAATGGGTATGACCATTGAGGAAGCCGCCGAATGTACGGGTATCGGCAGGAACACGATGCGGAAATTAGTAGGCTGGGGCAAGCTTCCTGTCTTAAAGGTAGGGCGCAAGACCATTATCCGCAGGGACACGCTGGAGCGTTTTATGACGGTCAATCAGGGCAGAAACCTGCTCAGTCAGAATGAAGTCCACAAGGTCGAATAACCGTCCTCTTAAGCCCTCGGCGTTTGAGAGCGAAATACACCCCTCGCACAAATCTGACGATTTGTACTCAGGGTATTTCGCCCCTGCGGGGAGCTAAAGTATCAACGCAGCCACCACCGTTCCTGCATTGATACTTTTCGCCGCCACTGCTTTGTGTCGGCGGCAACCGTCAAGACGGTTGCAAAATGAGAACGGTATATTTCAAAGAAAGGTTGGATTATGGCAAGACACAGCTTCATACAGATGTCGAAACTGCCCAATGTCAAAGGACGAATATCCTATATCACCAGCCACGCAAGACAGGAAAACCTATACGCCACCTACCGCACCGCCGACAATGCCTTTTGGAGCAATCTTGCAAGGGAGAGTCAGCAGGAGTTTCAGCGCAGCGGCGCAGATGGGAAATGTATCGAAGCAAGGGAATTGATTATCGCCCTGCCCGAAGTTTACACCCAGTACGAGCCGCAGCAGGTGCTTGAGGATTTCACAGAGGAGTTTCGCAGACGGTATGGCGTGGAATGTGTCTCGGCACTCCATCACAACAAGCGCAAGACCAATTACCACATTCACCTGATTTTCAGCGAAAGAAAACTGTTACTCGAACCCGATGTGAAGATTGCCACAAGAAACGTATTCTTTGACGAAACAGGGAAACGGGTACGCACCAAGAAAGAAATCACAGGGGAGGAGGGGCAGATCAGAAAGGGCTGTACCGTTATTAAAAAGGGAGAGGTTTACGAAAGCCATCTGTTCACCGTAAAGGATGATCGCTTCAAAAGCGAGCCTTTTCTTCGGGAGGTAAAAGAAGTTTACACGGAACTTATCAACCGTCACATTTCCGACCCTGAACAGCACCTGAAGGTGTTTGACAAAAACAGCGTGTACCTGCCGACAAAGAAAATAGGCAAGAACAATCCCAAAGCCGCAGAGATTGAAGCCGACAATGCCGCAAGGCAGGAATGGAACAGGACGGCGGATATGGCGCTTGTATCGGGGATTGAGGAAGCTAAAATACTGGAAATCAAACAAGCCGAGATACACGACAAAGTAAGCAGTTCTATCCACAAAAGCGGCTGGCTGCCCAATCTGTTCCGCCGTATCGTGAGCAAGGCAAAGGAATTTTTACAAAACCTTATCTGTGAACACGAGATGCCGCCCAAGCCCACGCTCAGCATCAATATGACAGAGTTCCGCACTATGCGAAATCTGATGATACGGGTGCAGGACGAGGCGAGGGCAATCCGCAGCTTGCAGGAGGAAGTCCCCAAGCTGAAAGATCAGCTTTCCGAAGCAAAGGGCATTTTCAAGGGCAAGGAGCGCAAGGCTCTTACCGAGCAAATACAGCAAACCGAAAAGGAAATATCCGAAAGGCTGGATAAGCTCCCCGATATTCTCAGGGAGGACGGATATCCCGATGTGCAGGCATTTATGGCGACCTATTGGGAAGCGGAAGCCATTGTGGAGCAGTATAACCGTGACCTTGCCGAGAGGGAGCGTCAGGTGAAACAAAAGAGCAGACCGCCAAGACCGCCCGAAAGACAAAGTGTGCGTAACAGGCTCAGACAGCTTCAGGAAGAGGGAAAACAGAACTCTCAACTGAAGCAGAGAAAGAAATCCCACGACAGGGACAGATAATCACGACATAGGAAATCAACACCGCAGGGCGACCTGCCTTGCGGTCTTACATATATCAGAACGTAAGAAAACACCCTGCAAGATTTTTCGTCTTGCAGGGTGTAACATCTATACTTATTCACCCAAAGCAATATCTATTTTAGACTTTTTCTTTCCTTTTTTATTTCTCGGATACTCTCTGATACGAGTGACAAAATCGAGATTTGCAACTTCCCGTTCACCGGAATTTCTTTCAATTATCATACCGCCGTCATCAATTTCCTTTATAACTCCCTGTACACTACCGTCATTTGAAGTAATCGTATAAATGATGCACTCTTCACCGATAAATTGCTTTGCAAGTTCTTTCATAACCAATATCTCCTTGTTTTGTTTTCTTCGGTTTTGTATTTGCCACACAGCCGCCGCTGTTCGTCGCTTTTTCCTGATACACAAAAAGATAATCAGAATAACAACAATCCACAAATAATTTGTCATTGCCTGTCCTCCTGCTTTTCCATCAGGAAATCTTGTTTCCAGCCTTAGAATACTTTAACGCTTCCTTGCAATATACCGACTGATTGACAATCCAAATAAGGCATACTGTAAGAGACGGTAAAAAGCCTATTCCGAGAATAAGGGCACATATGGCAAGCACAATGGATAGAACCGTACAGACTGCATTCGTGGCGGCATAAGCCTTAAACGCACACTTGCCAATCATTATTTTCTCGGCTTCGTCGCAGCTGTCCATCCATTTCTTGTGGAACTTCGTATCATAGACGGACGCCGTTTTTTCGGGATTCGTTTTCTTGGCTGAATCGACGCATTTCTGCTGGAGGATAACCGCTTCAATCATAATGGCGAAAAAGCCGGCAATACCTACAAAAAACGGAATAATACTGTTTTCTTTTTCAAAAGTTGCAAATCCTTCGGCATAAGATGCCGCAATGAGGAAATAAGAGAGAATCAAAGCTGCGCTTGTAACCCAAATCACGATAGAAAGTTTTTGGTCAATCGTATCCGATATTTCCTCATTTTCGCCGTCCCAAGAGGAAATCAGCTTCTTTGTGCTCCGATAAATCGGGATACAGACCACTGGCAAGATAACCGCTGCTGCCAGCATCAGCCACGGGGCAATATATGCACTGAAAAACGCCCCTGCGCTTTTCATACCATCGGACAGACTATTCAGCCCATATTTAGCGGAGCAAAAGCCCCCCAAACCGCCGATAAGCAGGGATATCACCATAATGAGCATAAATTTCGGCAGAGCCTTACGATTTGCCTTCTTGATTTCATTGTTATCCATTTTCTTCTTCCTCCTGTAAATAGAAAACCTCTTCCACCGTAACGCCGCATACCTTTGCAATCGTCAGGGCAAGGGTGACAGACGGCGAATAGTCGCCCCGTTCAATCAGGCTGATTGTCTGCCTTGAAACGCCGCATAAGCGCCCCATTTCCTGTTGATTGACATTCAGTGCGGCTCTGCGTTCTTTCAAACGGTTTCGCAATATCATACAGCACCTCCAAATGACAATCTGCTTTGTCTTATTGACAATTATCATTGTCAGATTGCATTATACTCTTGGCATCTATGTTTGTCAATAGGGTTTCCGAAAATAGAGAAACAGCCGCCTGATTATTTCAAAACCAAGCGGCAATATGACATTTATTCGGTTCAAAAGAAAACAATGTGGCTCTCTGCTCATTACATCTATTGTTTCCCGTCCTCTTTGTTGACAAGTTCGTTCATTTTCTTTATTTTCCGCTTCCAGCTTAGGTACTGCGCAAGCCAGACGGCAATAAAAATCGCCACGAAGATTCCCACATAGGAGAGGAAGCCGCCGATGGAATGCTCCATCCAGCCCGCAATATAAGCAATCGGCAGCATAAGGATACACGCAATCAGAAAGTATATGCCGCTTTGCTTTGCAAGGCTCCACGAATCAAGCTCCCAGATAACGGATGCCATTGCAAAGCCCGTCCCCATGATACCGCATAGAACAGTCTGCAAAATGACCGCATTCAGTTCGTTTCCCATTGTGTTGATGAGTTCCGGCGTGACGGGGTAAAAGGATCCGTTCCCAACGCAGGCTGAAATCAATATAGTAATTACAAACCCGATTGCAATGCCTACCGGGAATCCGAATAATCCCCGTTTTATAATTTGTTTTTTCATCTTGACCACCTCATATTCCTAATAATTGTTTGATTTTGGCGACATAGCGTCTTGAAACATAAGTAACCGTTCCGTTTAAGAGAGAAACGCAAATTGTTCCCGCAAAGCTCAAATCAAAGCCCCTGACTTTTTTCAGATTGATGATTTCCGAGTTGGATATTCGCACGAAGGATTGGTTTGCAAGGCGCTGTTCCATTTCATATAGCCGCAGCCGGAGAAGGTATGTGCCGTTTTCAGCTTCGGCATACACTTTTCCGTTTGATGCGTAGATTCGGACGATTTGATTTGGCTCTAACACAATCACTTGTTCATCACGAAAACCCGCTGTCACTTGAGACTGCTCTCCCGAAAGCCTTTTCACAATTTCGTTGATTTCATCTGTTACCTTGTTCGTCACAACGATAATTTTCGGCTCGGCGCAGCCCTCGTCGATTTTGATTTCAATCTTCATCCGATTACCTCCTTTCCACGGCTATAGTATAAGATTGCAGGAACGCAAGTGCCACTGCTTTTCAATAGGTGGTCGCTATTTGCATATAGGTGGTAGAATAACAGGCAAAAGCAACTTCCGCATAGGACTTCCATTAAAGATTCTACTACAAAATCGTGAATATTTCTACTGAGTAACACAGAACGGCAAAAGAAACGCTTTTAGATGTCAAAATCGCATGTTTCAAGCCTTTCCCAGCGCAGAAAAAACGGTGGGCAAGGATTATCCCTGCCCACCGCGTTTTTTGAGGTAATAAGCGTTACTTTTGCTCAGTTGTAAATGATGTCAGCGTTTACGATTTCTCTCGCTCTCGCCCGTATCTCGTTCATTCTGCCGACCCAAAGCATAGGCTGCTCTGCTTTCAGTTCCTCGGTTATGCCTTCATGCTCTGCCATTTCCTTTACAAGCCGGAAAAACAGTTCCTCCGCCTGTTCGTCAATGTCGGCTAAATAATCATTCAATCTGCCACTTGTAAGAAGATTGGTATATGTAACCCTCTGACACTCCCGCAGATAGCGCAAATACCTTTGCCCCCATACGCCGATATGCCTTTCATCTTTTTCGGCGGGTAATTCCAGGCAGGGGATGTAATACTCGCCCTGTAACTCATACCAAAGACCGTTGCTTTCGTCATAAATGTACTTGTCCATTCTGAAATCCTCCAGTATCATCTATTCGCACATATGTCACAGTTTCTCGATTGCCACTCGCTGTTATATCTTATTATCAGATTTTTCTTCCCTTGTTTTTGCCCTTATGAGGTAGCGAGGGAAGCATAAACACAAGTGAAATCGTATAAAGGGATAAGGCGGACACACTGCGATAAATCCTTTGTTTTCAAGCGTTTTGGAGGATTTTATTAAAGCCCTGTGAGGGGCAATAACCACTTATGAAATCGTGGTTTTCAAATTCCTATTTGCCGAGTTCGTCTTGTATTCATAGGATAAATATCACACAGCCGACTTACTCCTAAAATATTTCTCAATACCTTTATCACTCCCTATATGTGTTAATCAGGGCGGCATACGGTAATGTTATTCAATTTCCATATAACGCTCTTTACTATCCTTTGGCGTGCCTGGATGAACCTATTATAGTGGTTAACACTCTCTTAGATATCTAAATTGTCGTTTTTCCCAAAAAGCCCGATTAGCCGACCCTTTTCAAAAATATGTATAGCCGTGATTGTGCGTCGGCTGAGTCGTAACGATCCCCGCAGGTTACAAGCGTAACAAATTGGTCGTGTATACCCACCCTTACGTCAATGGCTATCTCAGACCTTGATACCTGTGTGTTTATCCAACCCTGGATTTCCTCTTCGGTGAACTGAGCCATACTGTTGGTGTTATATTTAATTGTCTCCTTTGGCTCGTCCGCCTTGGTTTCATATAACGAAAATATTTCCCATTCCGCATACTCCCCAAAAAGGCTTATCCCCCATACTCTGTTTGGATAATTCAGCAGATTCTCCGCGTTGTCCTGAACATCATGCAGGGCATGAAACATGGTTTTTGAATTGCGGGAGTTATGGCCCGTAACCGGATTGTTCTGCATCAAGGCGTTCCGATAGGTATAAATGCTCCCCCTCGACGTATGATTGCCCTTTAAATCCCTTTCATGATAATACCAGTTGTCGCCGTAGAGTATGGGATAATCTATTACAGTTCCAGGTACCGCTATCCAGCCCACAACATCATTGTTGATTTCATACGCTTCATCAAATTTCTCCGAGTACGGGTCATAATTAAGCTTTGGAAACTGAACGATCTTTCCTTCCCCCACCATGTATTGGCGAATTGCGTAAACAGCCTCTATTCCCTCAAGTCCGTTTACCTTTGACGCCTCCAGATAAGCGCCGGCCAGCGGCGTGTAGCCATTGTTGTGGGCCTCAAGCGCTTCCGCGTCGTACTCATTTATATAGCTGTCCCCGTTTACCTCCCCCATGATGACAATCGTCCCATACAGGACTTCTCCAATGTATATCTTGGTGTTCGTGCCTACAAGGGATTCCGGCAGAAGCTCTGTATCATTATATTTCAATACAATATCGCTTTCGCCCGTAAGCGCGGTTATGGCGGCTATTACCATGCCCGCCCTGCTTCTTTCGGCAAACCCCTTTACATAGATGGAATCCTTATAAGGCCTCAGCAGCCAGCCTTCCGTGCGGTCCTGCAGGCTCGTAGCCTCTCCGTACACGCTTATTGATCCGTCAAGCGCCATAATAACCTGTATTTCTTCGCTTATTGCCGCATAAGCCGCGTTTTCAACATCCGACAATTTTCCGTTAGCGGGAGCGCACAGGAGCGTTTTATCCTTCTTTATTCCAATGGTCATACCAGGTCCCGTATATACCGACGCTACATCCGTCCAGTCCTGTACCCTGTCCTGCCCCTTGTCCACCGAGTGGTCCGTTATCTCTGTAGCCACGACGGTGCCGTCGGATCTCAGTCCCACCGTGTGGTAACGATTTGTAGATATTGATATGATGCCGGACCATTCGCTAACCTCGCATTGGCCAAAGCTGTTGTCGCCCGCCGCGATGACGGTGCCGTCGGATTTAAGTCCGATGGTATGGTCCCCCGCGCACGCTATGTCTACCACATCGCTCCATTCAGAGATGTCACGCTGGCCCTTTTCGTTGCCGCCCTCGGAAAGCAGCGAGCCATTGCGTTTTAACCCAACTATATGGTCGCTGCCTATGGAAATCGTTGCCATATCTGTCCAGGATTTGGCTGCTATCCACATGGACGCTTTTTCTCCCGCGATCTCCAGCGAACCGTCGCCCGTAAGCCCCACTGTGGTGGCTTCATTGACCGCAACGTATATTATGTTGCGCCAGCCGTCCACTTCGCGCTGGCCATTGCTGTTATGGCCCGCGCTTAACAGCGTGCCATCGGTTCTCAATCCTATTGTATGAACGCTCCCCGCCGCCACCATGCCGCTGCCGTTATGTATGTTTAAACTTGGTTCCGGAGTTCTCACCGGCGCGGTAGGCACAGGCGTCGCGGTATCTTTGGGTTCATCTTCACCGGGCGAGTATGAGCAGCCCATTAACACAAGTGTGAATGCCAGTAAAAGAGTAAATAAACGCTTGAAAACCATAATCAAATGATTCCTCCTGCCGATAGCATACCTAAGTTTCTACACCCTTTATAATACCACAAACCGGACCAAATATATAGATTTCATATATATTTTACAATATCAACGCGCAGGCTTCGCCCTGAATATTGGTGGTATAAAAGCCGCTTATAGCCATACTTCCTATGTTTGACCAATAAAACGGCGCTTTTATAATAATGTGCGCCTAATCCTCAAAAGGTTCCGATTCAATTACCGCCTCGCCGCAAAGCTCGTCATCGTCATCCCCGTCCCCGCTGCCAAGCAGCCGCTCAAGCCTTGGGTTAAGCCAACGCCCCGCGGGCTTCATAGCCAGGCCAATGCCAACCGCTGATAAAACGGTGCCCTCCCTAACGCTTCCCGGGCCACCCAGCGTTATAAAGCAGATAACTCCGGCGGCTATCACCAGCGCACAGTCGAAGGCAAGCTTTAGCGTTGAAAACTGCAATCCGCTCTTTTGCGTAACCGCCGCTACGAGACCTTCCCCTGGGAGCGGCATAAGGCCCGCGCCCATGTAAAGAAGTATTCCCAGAGCTACGAAGACGATGCTTGACGCCATAAAGGCCAGGCTTATCCAGTAATTTTCTATGACCGCGCCAGCGCCTACAATCATATTTGTACAGTCTACAAACCACCCAAATACGAAAGAGCCAACGATCTGCAGAAGGTTTACAGGCTTGAATTCGCGCCTTAAAATCAAAATCTGCAGCAACACAAAAAAGACGAATACGAGGGTTACCAGCAGCCCCATATCCATGCCCGTGACAAGCGTGAGCGCATATGGCACTGAGTTTAGCGGGGACACACCCAGCCCCGATTTTACCGACAGCGAAACCCCCAGCGCAAGGACGAACAGCCCCGCTATATACAGAATAACCCGTTTTATCATGTTAAAGGTCCTATTATTCATTAAAGTACCTCCGGTTAATGCTTGACTTTATTGTAACACGAATACAGGAGCACCGGCTTCAATCCGTTCAATAAATCCTGATTATGTTGCAATTTTACCGGCCGGCCGCCCCTGTAACGCTTGTAAAAACCGTCCGTTTCTGATACATTGATATCAGCTTTCCCGTAAGCATGCATTGTCGGTTAATCGATTTGCCGAAAATTCGTCCTTAAACCAATCCAGACCCCTTTTAAGGCTTAAATCCGGCATTAAGCACGCATACGGCGGGTTCCGCGGGGCTTCTGATCAGAATGCGGAGCCGATAAACGGCTCAAATGGGACGGATTTATAAAATACTATGAACATAAATATAATTTAAGGGGGTTTTTTATGTACTGTGTAAAGCAATTAAAGGATGATCTCTACTGGGTCGGCGGAAACGACAGGCGCCTTGCCCTTTTTGAAAACGTATTCCCAATCCCCAGGGGAGTTTCGTATAACGCATATCTTGTGCTGGATGAAAAAACCGTTCTTTTAGATACGGTGGATAAATCGGTTTCCGGAATTTTCTTTGAAAACCTTGAGCACGTTCTGAGCGGAAGGAAGCTTGACTATCTGATTGTAAACCATATGGAGCCAGACCACTGCGCAACCATGCAGGAGCTTGTACTGAGATATCCTGAGGTAAGGATAATCTGCAATTCAAAGGCGCTGCAGATGATCAAGCAGTTTTTCACATTTGATATAGATTCCCGCGCGGTTTTGGTAAAGGAAGGCGATATCCTCAATACCGGCGCGCATACGTTCGCGTTTGTTATGGCTCCGATGGTTCACTGGCCTGAAGCCATGGTTACGTATGACACGCTGGACAGGATTCTTTACAGCGCAGACGCGTTTGGCGCCTTCGGCGCGCTCAGCGGAAATATCTTCGCCGACGAAGTGAACTTTGAAACCGAGTGGCTCCCCGACGCGCGCCGGTATTATACCAATATAGTGGGCAAATACGGCGTCCAGGTACAGGCCCTGCTCAAAAAGGCGGCCGGATTGGATATACAAATGATATGCCCGCTTCACGGCCCGGTTCACAGGAAAAATACCGGCTGGTTTATTGATAAGTATATAAAGTGGTCGATATACGAGCCTGAAGAGAACGCGGTAATGATCGCATACGCCTCTGTATATGGGAACACCGAAAACGCCGCCTCAATATTGGCTTGCAAGCTGGCCGACAGGGGTGTCCGCAACATTCAGATGTATGATGTATCCGCAACGCACCCGTCCGTTATCGTTTCCGAAGCCTTTCGGTGCAGCCATCTGGTGTTTGCCTCCACAACCTATAACGCCGGCATATTCTGCAACATGGAGACGGTTATAAACGACCTGACAGCTCACAATATACAAAACCGCACCATTGCGCTGATTGAAAACGGCACCTGGGCCGCAACCTCCGGCGGGCTTATGCGCCAGCAGCTGGAAAAATGCAAAAATATGAATATTCTCGAAAATATGGTAAGCCTGAAGTCGTCGCTTAAAACCCATCAGCTTGAAGAGATGGATGCGCTTGCCGATGCCATCTATGAAAGCATGCCCAAAGAAAGGCAGATCACGCATAACGATACCATGGTAGAACCGGACGCCATGTTCAAGATAGAGTATGGCCTGTTCGTTCTCACCGCTAGAATCAGGGGCAGGGACAACGGCTGTATCATAAACACCGTAACGCAGGTAACCGATTCGCCCAAGCGCATCTCGATTTGTGTAAACAAGGCCAATCTTACGCACGACATGATATTGGAGTCAGGTTTATTTAACGTTTCAGTCCTTACGGCTGATACGCCCTTTAAGGCGTTTGAGCATTTCGGGTTTCAGAGCGGGCGCGATGTGGATAAATTCGACGCAGCCGGAAAAATCGACCGTGCAGAAAATGACCTCGCGTATATCGATAGGTATACAAACGCCTTTATATCAGCCAAGGTTATTAATGCCTATGACTACGCAACGCATACCCTGTTTGTGGCGGAAGTTACGGAGGCAAGGGTTTTATCCAACACCCCGTCGCTTACATATGGATATTACCTTGACAATATAAAACCAAAGCCCCACACCCTTGGCCAGGATAAAAAGGGCTATGTCTGCAAAATATGCGGTTACGTTTATGAAGGCGGCGAACTGCCTGAAAACTTTATATGCCCCCTTTGCAAACATGGCGCCGAGGATTTTGAAAGGCTGGACTAAGCCATAAGGCTATTGCGCAAAACCCTGCCGGAACGGTGTTTTGCAAAAAGCTTACAACGGGAATCTATGAAAAACCATAGATATTATTACAGCAAACGAAAGGAGTTAGAATATGGAGCAAAAATTTTATATCTGTGAGCACTGCGGCAATGTAGTGACCTTTATGTCCAATAAGGGCGTTCCGGTTATGTGCTGTGGCCAGGGGATGAAGGAGCTTATACCGGGCACGACCGATGCGGCGGCTGAAAAGCACGTTCCTATCGTTTCCATGGATGGCAATAAGGTTACGGTTTCAGTTGGATCCGCCGCCCACCCGATGGTTCAAGAGCATTACATTGAATGGATCGTGCTTGAAACCAGACAGGGCAGCCAGGTAAAATGGCTAAAACCTGACTGCGAACCAAGGTCGGACTTTATGGTATGCTGCGGCGACGAAGTTACGGCCGCTTACGCATACTGCAATCTACACAGCCTATGGAAATCAAACAGGGAGGACTAATCGATGATGAAATACGTGTGCGACATCTGCGGATGGGTATATGACGAAGAGCTGGGCGATCCGGACAATGGCATCGCCCCGGGCACAAGCTTTGAGGACCTGCCGGACGGTTTTGAATGTCCGCTTTGCGGAGTTGGCAAGGATCAGTTTTCTAAGGCGGATTAAGCTCCCGGAAATATGAACGGAAATCCTTCAGGGCGGAGGGTTTTGATACGCTCCGCCTGTAATTATTAGTTACGCTGAACGAACCTGCCCCTGTATCCCTAGCCTTACAGGCAATTTGCCGACGTTTAGGTGTAAAAGCCTTTGATCACGCCGCTTGGCGCCTGCATATTCGCCTATAGTGCGCGCGTGTAATTGACTTGCCGGTTTTCAGTATCATTTAAGCGGCTTAAGCAGTTGTCCAGGGATGTAAAACATAACGTACGTTCGGGTTCTTAGGCAGGCTTGGGCGCAAAGAGCAATGCGTTTGCAACAAATAAGACGCTACGCAATTTAAAAGATATATTTTTATCTTTAAAGCTATCTATGGTATCATATAGATGCCGAACTGAAAGGATTCTGACAGCAAGGCACTAAATTCCGTATATCTGACGCCAAAACACGTTTAGGCGGAAGCTATCCTATATCGATTGTATTTTAGTATAGCTGTACCGTTTTGGCGCAGCTATATTTTTATAAAAATAAGGAGGCGGTATTGATGGCGACAAGGGTGGCGGTAATTGGAATTATAGTGGAAAATCCTGACTCAGTTGAGAAGCTCAACGGTATTTTGCACGAATACAGCGACTGCATCATAGGCAGGATGGGCATTCCCTACAGGGAGAAATCCATAAGCATAATAAGCGTAGCGGTGGACGCGTCTCAAGACTCGATCAGCGCGCTTTCGGGCAGGATAGGCAGGCTCGGCGGCGTAAGCGCAAAAACGGCCTACTCAAACTTTGGAAGCGAAGGATAGCAATGAAAAATATCATTGACAGGCTGAAAATGGAAAGAATGCTTTCTCATGACGGGTTTAAGGCGCTTTTGTCATTCTCAGACGCCGATGCCGCCGGCTATCTTTACGAATCGGCCAGGGCGGCGCGGCACAGCGTATACGGTCGCGACGTATTTATACGCGGCTTAATCGAGTTTACAAACCACTGCAAAAACGACTGCTATTATTGCGGAATAAGGCGAAGCAATACGAATGCCCTACGCTTCAGGCTTTCCACAGATGAAATATTGAGCTGCTGCGATAAAGGCTACGGTCTTGGCTTCCGCACGTTCGTACTACAGGGAGGCGAAGACCCCTTCTTTACCGACGAAAGGCTGTGTGAAATTATTAAGTCCATAAAATCACGCCATCAGGACTGCGCCGTAACCCTGTCCGTTGGTGAAAGGAGCAGGGAAAGCTATCAAACGCTGTTTAACGCCGGCGCCGACCGCTATCTGCTGCGCCATGAGACGGCAAACGGGGCGCATTACGATAGGCTTCATCCCTGCGGCATGTCCCTTGAAAACCGCATTAGATGCCTATACGACCTAAAGGAGATCGGATATCAGACAGGGTGCGGATTTATGGTCGGCTCCCCTTACCAGACCGTGGAAAACCTGATTGAGGATTTGATGTTTATCCACGACTTTCATCCCCATATGGTGGGAATAGGACCATTTATCCCACACAGGGATACGCCGTTTCATTCGCAATCGGCGGGAGCGGTGGAGTTGACCCTCAGGCTTCTGGCAATAATACGCCTTATGCTGCCCGACGTCCTGCTGCCCGCCACAACCGCCCTGGGCACGATAGCTCCGCGCGGCAGGGAGCTAGGGATCATGGCGGGCGCGAATGTGGTAATGCCAAACCTGTCGCCTGTTAACGCACGTGAAAAATACCTGCTCTACGACGGCAAGCTCCATACCGGCGCCGAGGCCGCCGAATCCCTGGCAATGCTGAAACAATCCATGGAGGACATCGGATACAGCGTTGTAACCAGCCGCGGCGACCATACCCTCAGTTGACAAGAATAAACACGCCTTAAGGGCCGGATTTAGTCCATTTCTATGTTCTCATCGCTTGAAATAGCGATGAATACTCCTCTGGCTCTTTGGCCTTGAACTGGCCACAAATACAACTCCGCAAGTTCTTGTGAGCTTTCGCTCTCAAAGCACGTGCGGGATAAGGCGCGGCCGCCCGGGCGTAGCAGCCCCTGCGGAAAGCGGCCGGAGCAATGTCCGGCGCGGGTTGGATGCGCGAAAACCGTGTTTACCCTTGCCAGCTGAGGGTAAGGGCAAGTAACTAAACTGACGGGGAAGCTGAGGCTGACCCATAAGAAAGGAAGCGTACTATGTATAATAAAAGATCAATGAAGGCCGAAGAGTTCATATGCCACGATGAGGTTGAGGCAACCCTGGCATACGCCGATGAGAACAAGGGCAATATCCCGCTTATAAGGGGGCTGCTTGAAAAGGCTAAGCTGAGAAAGGGCCTTGACCACAGGGAAGCGTCCGTGCTGCTCGCATGCGAGGACGAGGGGATGATAAACGAGATGTGTGCACTGGCTGAGCGCATAAAAAAGGACTTTTATGGAAACCGTATTGTAATGTTTGCGCCGCTCTACCTGTCAAACTACTGCGTGAACGGCTGCGTTTACTGTCCTTATCATCTCAAGAATAAGCACATAGCAAGAAAAAAGCTGACCCAGGAGGAGGTTAAAAACGAGGTGACCGCCCTGCAGGATATGGGCCATAAGCGCCTTGCCATAGAGGCGGGCGAGGACCCCGTCAATAACCCAATAGAATATATTCTCGAATGCATTGACACGATTTACAGCATAAAGCATAAGAACGGGGCTATCAGGCGGGTAAACGTAAATATCGCCGCAACCACCGTAGAGAACTATAAAAAGCTGTGTGACGCCGGCATAGGCACTTACATACTCTTTCAGGAAACATACCATAAGGAAAGCTATGAAAGGCTGCACCCAACGGGTCCAAAGCATAACTACGCCTATCATACCGAGGCCATGGACAGGGCTATGGCGGGCGGAATCGACGACGTCGGACTGGGCGTGCTGTTTGGGCTTGAGCTTTACAGATATGAATTTGCCGCCCTGCTCATGCATGCCGAACATCTTGAGGCAGTGCACGGAGTAGGCCCCCATACCATAAGCGTTCCCAGAATAAAGCATGCTGACGATATAGACCCCAGCGCGTTTGATAACGGAATAAGCGATGACATATTCGCAAAGCTATGCGCGCTGATACGCATAAGCGTACCGTATACGGGGATGATCATATCCACCCGCGAGAACCAGGCCGTAAGGGAAAGAGCGCTAAAACTTGGCGTTTCCCAGATAAGCGGCGCGTCCAGAACAAGCGTAGGGGGATATACCCAGGAGGTCCGCCCAACCGATACGGAGCAGTTCGACGTATCCGACCAGCGAACGCTTGACGAGGTTGTGCGCTGGCTTATGGACATTGGCTTCATCCCATCGTTTTGCACCGCATGCTATCGTGAGGGCCGCACGGGCGACAGGTTCATGAGCCTTTTAAAGAGCGGCCAGATTCAAAACTGCTGCCATCCAAACGCCCTGATCACCCTTAAGGAGTTCCTTGAGGACTACGCAAGCGCGCAAACAAGGCGGATAGGCAATAAGCTTATCGCGGATGAGCTCAACAATATTCCTAATGAGAAGATAAGGCTCACTACAGAGGAATATATCGGCAGGATTGAAGAGGGCAATAGGGACTTCAGGTTTTAAGGAGGTACTATGGGACTAAATGACACGCCAAAGGCAAACCGGCTTCATATAGCCTTCTTTGGAAAGCGCAACGCTGGCAAGTCAAGCGTTGTAAACGCCGTTACGGGCCAGGACATTTCAATAGTGTCCGACGTCCGGGGAACGACTACCGACCCGGTTTTTAAGTCCATGGAGCTTTTGCCGCTGGGCCCCGTAGTTATCATAGACACGCCTGGCATTGACGACGAAGGCCCCGTGGGCGGAATGCGGGTGGAGAAGGCTTTGAGCATTTTGAGTAAAACCGACGTTGCGGTGCTTGTCGTCGACGCCTCGGCAGGAATATCAAGGGAGGATATGGAACTTATAGAGCGGTTCAGGGCAAAGGGAATCCCCTATATAATCGCCTACAACAAGAGCGATATCGCGCCTATGACCCCTGATGGCCAAAACGAGATAGCGCTCAGCGCAAAGGATTTGACGAACATCAGCACACTCAAGGAGCTGATCGGCCAAAGCGTAAGCCAAGAAAGCGAAGGCCGCAGGATAATTGGAGACAGGCTTTTTAAGGAGGATGTTGTCGTCCTCGTAACGCCCATAGATTCCTCGGCGCCAAAGGGCAGGATGATCCTGCCCCAGATGCAGACGATCAGGGACGTTCTTGATTCGGAGGCGATATGCGTGGCAGTGCAGCCAAATCAGCTGCCCGCGGCGCTCAAGGCGCTTTCGCATACGGTGAAAATGGTGGTCACCGACAGCCAGGCCTTTTCCATAGTAAAGGACATGGTTCCCGACAGTATGATCCTCACCTCGTTTTCCATACTCTTTGCCAGGTATAAAGGGCTGCTGGAAACGGCTGTAAGAGGTGTGGTAAGACTGGAATCGCTCGATGACGGCGACAGGGTATTAATTGCCGAAGGCTGCTCCCACCACAGGCAATGCGAGGACATAGGTACGGTTAAGCTTCCAAAATGGATTGAAGCGCACACTGGCAGGAAGTTTAAATTTGAATTTGTGTCCGGAACAGGGTTTCCAAGCGACCTTTCGGGATACGCGATGGTCATTCACTGCGGAGGCTGTATGCTAAACGCCAGGGAAATGCTTTACAGGCAGGGCTGCGCAGCTGCAAAGGGGGTACCGATAACCAACTATGGCATACTGATTTCCTACATGAACGGTATATTGAAAAGGACTCTCAGGGCGTTTCCTGAGATTGAAAAACTGCTGTAAACTTTCATAAGGGCGGGCTGCGTTCACCACGCAGCCCGCCGCAAGGAGTGATTTTTGCCGTACACGCCGCCAAAAATCACGGATTATATGGTCGTACTCCCGACTTTTTCGATGGTTTTTCAAGGTTACCCTCTATCAACACAGTTTTTTCGGTAAAAACCCGCGAAAGTAAAAAGTACTAAGGAGCTTATCCGTTTGGCCGCGCATGCCGCGAAAGCTTAACGGCCGCCAAATGGGCTTGAACCCTTTGCTCTATTTGCGGCTCCTGAGCTTACGCCCTGAAACGGACTATAGCAGCGAATACCGCCATTTCCCGTCTTCCTTATGATAATAAAACTCACTGATAGAATCGCAGAGAAACACCTTGAGCATATCAAGAAAATCCTGGGCCAGTTTTAAATTCTTAAGCTCTTCCTTTTTGACCCAGAACACCTCGCCTTCATCCGAAGATCGCAGCTTGCCAGCATAGCTGTCCGCTCTGAAGAAGACTACGACGTACCTTTCCTCCCGCTCGGTCTGAAACTGCTTAATTCCGCACAGTCTTGGGTTATTTACCATAAGGCCGGTTTCCTCGTACACCTCCCGTATTGCGGCTTCAACAAAGGACTCGCCCCTTTCAACATGGCCTCCAGGGAATGTAACGCCAGGCCAATCCTCACTTAACCTGTCCTGTACAAGAACGCTCCCATCGGGGCTTTCGACCATGCACAGGCATGTAAATATAGCGCCTTCGCTTCTGCTCATCCAAAGGTCTCCTCTCTCCTCCACGCCTTGACTTGCCGGTGTACTGAAAATATCGGTTTGAAGCGCTTTGGGGTTTGCCTTGCGCTCTCGTTTTTATTCGCTTTTTACTCGCTGTTTTTCACAAAATCGATAAGCTGCCTAAGGTCGCTTATCTCCCACTCATTTCGCGGCTCCCTATCCCTGACTATGTTGAACGCGGTGAATCCAAGCGCCCTTGCGCCGTCGGCTTCAATGTC
>URFJ01000017.1 GCA_900547135.1 uncultured Eubacteriales bacterium
ACGGCGATGAATAAATTGCATTTTGGAGAGAACAAATGAGAAACTTAACAATGATGACAGACCTCTATCAGCTTACCATGATGTACGGCTATTATAGGTATGGAATGGCTGATAACGAAGGGATATTCGACCTATTTTATCGACAGAACCGAAAAAACAGCGCATTTGCCGTTATGGCCGGAACCGAATCCGTAATTGATTATATAAACAACCTTAGGTTCACAGAGGACGATATAGCATACCTTAAATCGTTGAATCTGTTCGACGACAGATTTCTATCACGCCTCAGCAACATGCGCTTTACTGGTGAAATATTTGGAATGCCTGAAGGTACGCTAGTTTTTCCCCATGAACCGCTCATAAGGGTCCGCGCTCCCATGATTGAGGCTCAGCTCATTGAAACGGCTATATTGAATCTGGTCAACCACCAGACTCTGATCGCCACTAAGGCAAACCGAGTGTGCTATGCGGCTAAGGGAGGCTCTGTCCTTGAGTTCGGCCTAAGGCGCGCTCAGGGGCCTGACGCTGGGATATACGGCGCGAGAGCTGCAATCGTTGGAGGGTGTACGGCCACAAGCAACGTATTATCCGGTCAGATGTTCGACATACCTGTAAAAGGGACCCACGCCCACAGCTGGGTGATGAGTTTTAATAACGAGCTTGAGGCATTCCGCGCCTACGCCGATGTTTTTCCCGATTCATGTATGCTCTTGGTCGATACTTACGATACGCTGAAAAGCGGAGTGCCCAACGCTATAAAGGTGTTTGACGAGCTGAGCGCCAGGGGTTATGCCCCGGTAGGCATACGGCTCGATTCCGGCGATCTCGCTTATCTATCCAAGCAGGCCAGAAAGATGCTTGACGACGCCGGATATAAAGACGCCAAAATATTCGCGTCGGGAGATCTTGATGAAACGGTTATATTTAACCTAAAGGTCCAGGGCGCTTGTATTGACGTATGGGGCGTTGGTACAAAGCTTATAACATCGAATGATTATTCGGCTCTCGGGGGAGTTTATAAGCTTGCCGCAGAAGTGGTGGACGGTAGGATGATCCCCAAGATGAAACTTAGCGATAATCCTCAAAAAACCACCCTTCCAGGGTATAAAAAGGTATTCCGCCTCTATGGGAGGCAGAACAAGGCGATGGCCGATCTGATTTCTCTTAATCATGAAACAGTAGACGAATCAAAGCCCCTCAAGCTTTATCATCCCGAATACAGCTATAAATCGACAATCCTTCGCGATTTTACGGTTAGGGAACTGCTGGCACCCCTGTTTATAGACGGGAAGCAGGTCTACGAGTGCCCTTCGCTGTCGGAGATACAGGCCTATGCCGAATCCGAGATGAATTCGCTGTGGGAGGAAAGCAAGCGTCTCCTGAATCCTCATGAGTATAAGGTGGATATTTCGGACGAGCTTTATGACCTGAAAAAAAAGCTGATATGGGAGCTAGCTGGAAGGGAATGAATGACCAATTAAAATGATAACCATGAAAACCCAAATAACTATCGCTGTCCTTTTGGCGCTCATCTCAGCGGTCCTTCTCCAAAGCGGCTGCCTGTCCGCCAAGCCTAAGCTCAACCCTGAATATACTCCCGAGGCGTCGCCGTCCGTACAGCCCCTTGTCACGCAAAGCGTCCCCTCCCCTTCCCCCACTGAAGAACAGCCTCATAACGATGCCCTTGGCCGTCCGATTGAGGGTGAGGAGCATTATACCCAATACCTTGCGTTCAATAATATTCAGGTCTATGAGCAGGCCGGCGATACGTTTGTTGACGCATATATAAGTAACAGCTATCCCGAGGCCATCCTCTGCGCCGTTACCATACGCTTTTTCAACGCCGATGGGGAAGAAGCCGCCTCCGGCAACCTGCGCACACCTGATGGTCAATATCTGTTAAAGTTAGAGCCTGGCGATACTACAGTTTACGCCCAAATAAACACCGATACATCCCTTTTAAGCCTTGATTTCAGGTTGGAGTATGATGTAAAGGTGGGTATTAGGCCTGAAAAGGGCTGACAAATTAGCATTTTTCTGGTGCATTAAACCGCATGATCGGTTATAATTGTTCGAAACGACTTATTAATAAGGAGATTTGTATTTAGATGAAGAGAATCGTGGCTATTTTGATGACTATTTCAATATTTCTCATTATGGGAACCGGCTGCTTCGGGTGCAACGGATGTTTTGGTTGCGGCGCCAAGGCCAATCCCAGGGTTGCCGTTGTGCTGCCTGAAAGCATGGGTGACGACCTGCTAAGAGAGGCCGAGGAAACTATGAAATCCATGAGTGGGCAACATAGAATAGAATATATTTTTGAAAAGTTTTCGACCCAGGATGAACAATCTTCAATAATAGACACCCTTGTAGGCTGGCGCGCAAATGCAATAGTCATGTGGCCGGTTGACGCTTCATCAGCGGAGAGCGCCGTAAACATGATAAATGAGGCGAAGATACCTCTGATACTCTGTAACAACAGGATTGCCAACGTTACGCCTACTGTTTATGCAGATATGGGCTCAACAATGGAAGCCTCAGGCGAAAAGGCTGCCGCTTATTACAATACCTTTTTCAGTGAAAGCCTTGAAAAGGGCGATGCCGTATCATACATTTCCGTTATGAGCGGCGATTCTAACGGATTTATTGATGCGTTTGAAGCCAATCTAAACCCATCAATAACTATGAAAGAAAGTCTATCAATAGATGGCACCAGGGACGGGGCAAAATCGGTGATGAGCAGCTGGCTTTCGAGCAGTGAAAAAACGGTGCGTGAATCAATAAACGCGGTATTTACTGACAGCGATGAGGCGGCATTGGGCGTAATGGACGCCATAAAGGAGTATAAAGCCGGCAAACAGAGCATCAAACTAATCACCGGCTTCGGCGGCGACGGTCTGCAGCTTGAGAACCATACGCTTGCAAAGGTGACCTGCGCCACGTTTACCAGCGGTACCGACACCCTATCCGCCGCAATACAGTGTGCTGCCGCTATCGTTACGGGTGAAAAGGAATTTGACGGGCGCAATATTGAGGGAAGCTTTGAAATGGGAAGCGTTACCATAGCCTATAAAAAATAATATGACAAGGGACGAGCTTAGCAAATACATTGATCATACTTGCCTGAAGCCGGACGCTACACGCGGCACGATCGACTTGGTTTGCCAGGAGGCGGCGGAGTTTGGGTTTAAATCCGTATGCGTCAATCCCGTTTGGATAGGCCATGCCGCTGAAAAGCTGAAGGGGACTATAGTCCTTCCCTGCTGCGTGGTCGGGTTTCCGCTGGGCGCTGGGCTTACGCCAATTAAAGCCCTTGAAGCCGCCAAATGCTGTGAACTCGGAGCTAAGGAAATAGATATGGTGATCAATATCGGTGCCGCAAAGGCCCATGATTGGGAAAGCGTTGTGTCGGACATAGCGGCCGTCGTTACAGCAGCGGGCGATCTCGCTTTAGTAAAAGTGATAATTGAAACCTCCCTTCTTACCGACTCAGAAAAAACCCGGGCCTGTATATGCGCTAAGGAGGCCGGAGCGGGTTTTGTAAAAACGTCCACCGGCTTTTTGGGATGTGGCGCGACTGTTAACGACGTGCGGCTTATGCGGTCTGCCGTAGGCGACGCCATTGGTGTGAAGGCGGCAGGCGGCATTCGTTCGTATAAAGACGCAATCAAAATGATAGAAGCCGGTGCAAGCCGTTTAGGCTGCAGCGCGTCGGTTGCAATAATAAGCGGAATTAATTGATATAACACTGAAATATAGTATATGTCCTGCTAACATGCGGCGCAATGTGTCATTAATGTGGAACATACGGTATAAAATGATGATACGGGGGTTAATATGCTTGCCAGGTTTTAAAATATGGTTTACAATATAGGTCTGGCAGTGGGTTAACTTTAGCCATACTGTTGTTTTTTGACTATAATGTTGAAAAACGGAATAAAAAGGAGGACGTAAAATGCCGGGAATCATAGAAACAGAACTTGGCAAAATCACGATTGCCGAGGATATTGTAGCCACGATTGTGGGATATGCCGCGGGCGAAAACTACGGTATAGTCGGCATGAGCGGAAAAACCGCCACGGACGCCATATTGCAGCTCGTTGGCGGGACAAATCTTAAGCGCGGGGTGAAGGTAACGTCGCTTGAGAATGGATCGGCGCTTGATATCGACCTCTATGTAACGGTACTCTATGGGGTTTCATTGCCCGCAGTCGCTAGGAACGCCATAGAAAACGTTCGCTATCGTGTGGAAGATATTACCGGCGTAAAAGTCAATAATGTGAATGTCCACATTGAAGCAGTCAGGGTCTAACAACGCCTGCTAAACGGCCCTGTTAAGCATGCCGTAGCCAAAAGCAGGGGTTACTGAGCTATTGCCGTGTCAAGTTCATTGCTTTTGACGTAGCGCCATAAAATTTGGCGCGGGCATGTATTCTTTCTTACAGGAGGAAACATAACTTGGATGAGTTGAATATTAGCGGTGCGCTGCTGCGCGAAATGTTTTACACAGGAGCCGCGCTGCTGGAAAAGGAGAAATCCGCCATCGACGCTCTCAATGTTTTTCCCGTACCGGACGGCGACACGGGAACAAACATGTGCATGACCATGCAGAGCGCTGTAAAGGAGCTCAAAGGATGTCAGGGCGATACGGTCAGCGATGTGGCAAGCAGCATCTCCTTAGGCGCGCTCAAAGGTGCTAGGGGAAACTCCGGCGTGATACTTTCACAGCTGTTCCGCGGCTTTGCAAAGGCTGTAAAGGACAAGGATACAATGGATCCCAAGCTTCTCGCCGAAGCCCTAAGGTTGGGAACAGAAGCAGCTTACAAGGCGGTGATGCGTCCCAGAGAAGGAACCATGCTTACAGTGTCGCGCATGATCAGCGAAGCTGTTAATAAGGCGTATACCGAAGGTGCCAGTACTCTAAAGCTGATTGAAACCATGCTCAGCTCGGGAGCCTTATCCCTTGAAATGACACCACAACTGCTTCCAGTTTTGAAGGAGGCAGGTGTTGTGGATTCAGGAGGAAAGGGACTTTTAACCATATACCGCGGATTCAAGATGGCTGTCGACGGAGAGTCGGCGGATAACATTGCAGCCGTGCTTGAGAGCGTAGTTCAGCCCCCGGAAGATGTTCTTACCCTTGACGATGTGGAAGATATCAAATTCGGCTATTGTACGGAATTTTTTATTATTCATCTTAACGATACTTTCACTGAGCCTGATTTGGACAAATTTCGTGATGCGCTGATCGAACTCGGAGACTCGGTCGTAGTGGCCCATGACGTAGGCTATGTCAAGGTACACGTACATTCTGATGCTCCCGGCAAGGTTTTGCAGCTTGCCACCTTGTTAGGCGAAATCAACAATGTAAAGATTGAAAATATGCGCGAGCAGAACCGTCAGATACAGGAAAATCTGAAGAAAAGCGAGAAGGAAACCGCTATGGTATCTGTCAGCGCTGGCGATGGAATAGGCGATGTATTCAGGGATCTGGGCGTAACCTCCCTCATTGAGGGCGGCCAAACCATGAATCCCAGCATTGATACAATATTAAAGGCCATTCGGAGGGCTAACGCAAGAAATGTATTTGTTCTTCCCAACAATTCCAATATTATTCTTGCGGCACAGCAGGCAGCCAATCTTTCCGACAGGCATGTGACGGTAATACCCACTAAGACTATCATGCAGGGTATTTCTGCGGCAATGGCGTTTAACCCCGACAACAGTGCCGAAGAGATAGAACGCGATATGACGGACGCATTTAAAAGCGTTAAATCAGGATCAGTAACGTATGCTGTGCGCACAACGTCGTTTAATGGCACAGGGATTAACGAAGGCGATATTATTGGACTGATGGACGGCGATATAGTAACGGTAAACGGCAGCGTAGACGGAACCTCCAGAGAGCTTCTCCGAAAGATGCTAGAAGGACAGGGTGAGGATGCAATCGTAACCATGTTTTACGGCAATGATATGGACGAGGATAACGCAAACGCTCTGGTCGCTGAAATGGAGAAGGAATTCCCGCATGCGGAGTTTATAGTTCAATATGGAGGCCAACCGCTTTATTACTATTATTTCTCGGTTGAATAAGTAAGTGCTGGAAAATCCTATAACAAGCGTCAAAGGTATAGGCCCGCGCCGAGCTGAAGCGTTCGGCAAGCTGGGCCTTACCTGTTTATACGATCTTTTGCATTTCATGCCCAGGGACTATATAGACTGCTCCAAGCCCATCCCTGTAAGCGATATGGTAGACGGCAGCCCATGTTTGCTTCATCTTGAAGTAGTTGGAAATGATAAAATAGTACGCACTAAAACGGGCACCATGCTTCTTGTCGACGCTCAGGATAGCTCCGGTTGCTTAAAGCTGTGCTTATTCAATCAAGCTTACAGGTATGGCAAGCTTAACAAGGGAAGCTATGCCTATTTCTATGGCAAGGCGGATTTAAAGCATGGCAAAAGACTAATAAGCCCTATAATGTTTAGTGTAATACCTGGGATAATACCCATCTATCCAACAACGAATGGACTTTCCCAAAAAGTAATACGTTCCACTGTACGTACAGCGCTTGATTCTGTAGATCACATATATGATACGCTTCCGGTTAGTATAAGGGAACGCTTTTCAGTCTGCGAACTTGATTTCGCGATTAAAAACCTTCACTTTCCACAGGATATGGATTCCCTTGAGTCAGCTAGGCGTCGGCTTGTCTTTGAGGATATGCTTGCGTATACGTTAATGCTAAATCTTTTCAAAAAAACAACTCGTCAAAATAAGGGGATAAGGTTCGATGTAAAAGGGATGTTTGAGGCGTTTTCTAGGCTGCTTACGTTCAATTTAACCAATGCTCAGGCTAGGGTTATGCGTGAGATCGAAGCTGATATGAACAAGGGAGCGCCAATGAATAGGCTATTGCAGGGCGATGTAGGATCAGGAAAAACCGTAATAGCCCTGTACGCCATGTTTATAGCTGTAAATAATGGATACCAGGCGGCGCTTATGGCGCCAACCGAGATACTGGCTTGGCAGCATTACCAATCGCTAAAGAGTATATTCGGAGACAACGCATGCATGCTCATTGGAAGCCAGTCTCCCGCGGAAAGAAAGCAAAACATCGCAGCAATTGAAAAGGGCAAGTACACGGCCATAACGGGAACGCATGCTCTATTGCAGGAAAGCGTTGGGTTTAATAATCTTGGTGTCGTAATTGCAGATGAACAGCACAGGTTTGGGGTGGAGCAGCGGGCGGCCATTGGTCATAAAGGTATAGCTCCTGATTATCTTATAATGTCAGCAACGCCGATACCACGCACACTGGCCCTTATGATATACGGCGGCCTCAATGTATCAATAGTTGATGAACTGCCGCCGGGCAGGAAGCCCGTTGATACACGCTTTGTTCCTGAGAGCAGGCGGGCGGCTATGTACCGTTTCATTGAAGACCGCCTCAAACGTAAGGAACAGGCGTATGTAGTATGCCCATCTATAGACCCCGTGGAGGGCATTGGAAATATCCGATCCGCCACCGAGGTCTTCTCTGAATTGTCTGGTAAACTTTCTGTACGGATTGCGCTTCTGCATGGACGAATGAAGCCAAGGGATAAAGATGAGGTTGTAGCGAGTTTTCGGAAAGGGGAAATAGATATTATCGTATCAACCACAGTTATAGAGGTAGGCGTCGATGTCCCAAACGCTACAATAATGGTCATAGAAAACGCGGACAGATTTGGGCTTGCGCAGCTACATCAGCTTCGCGGCAGGGTTGGAAGAGGCGGACAGGCGTCGTTCTGTTTTCTTTTGGCGCAAAGCAATAGTGGAAACACTAAGGAAAGGCTTTCTGTTCTCCAAGAATCAGGCGATGGATTCGAGATAGCTAGAAAGGATCTAGAGCTTCGGGGGCCAGGGGAATTCTTGGGAACCCGCCAGCACGGAATGGACGAGTTCGCCGCGACACGCCTTGCAAACGATATGAGCGTATTGGAGGATGCTGTTAATGCCTCTGATATGATAATGTCTGACAAAGCTTTGCAAATAGCCTGTGGTGATATAATAACGCGGGTAAATAAAATATTATCTAAAAAGTTAAATGAAATTGCGCTAAACTGATTTTATCATAATATACTGTAGTAATAAAGATACTATACAAATGCCTTTGATTTAAATTTTGTAAAAAAAATTATATATTTCCTGTCATATTATCATCTTTACAGGACAAATTAGTACTGTCGTGACGAAGCAAATCGATTGCGGCTTGCATCACCAATGAAGCCACGATCAACTGCTGCGGCGCGTTTAAATAAGAACTACCTAAGGAGGTGAAAAAGATGGCACGTAATAACGTTATAGTACCTGAGGCTAAGCAGGCAATGGATTCTTTCAAGATGGAAGTTGCCAATTCCCTCAACGTAAACCTAAAGCAGGGTTACAACGGAGATCTCACTGCCCGTGAAGCTGGATCCATTGGCGGTGAAATGGTTAAGCGCATGATTGCTTATGCTGAAAGCAACATGCCTAAGTAACGACTTAGCATAAAGGGTTTAGGTGAAGCGGCGAGGATTCTACAAGCAGATTGACGCAATTCCGCCCGCTCCATTGAATCGGGAGGCCTTAAAGCATCAAGCGATTGAAATCGTAAATGCGTCGCTTCTACCTAATGGTTTGCATAATAAGTTTGCGGCAAGAAGGAGGTGAAAAAGATGTCAAGAAGCAACAATAATAACAACCGTGAAATGAAGTCCAGGCTCCATAACTTCAAAACTGAGGTGGCTAATTCATTGAACGTTAACCTGAAGCAGGGTTATAATGGCGATATTACTTCGCGCGAAGCCGGTTCAATCGGTGGAGAAATGGTTAAGCGCATGATTGCTTACGCTGAACAGCACATGCAAAATGGCGGCAGCAACATGAACGGCGGCAACATGATGAAATAATTTCCCTAAAAAATAGAACGAAACCAATGAGGCCCCTTTAAAAAGGGCCTCGCCTTTCTTTAATTTAGTAAAAGTTCATTCTAACATTTAAGTTTCAATATATAAAGTATCTGCTTTTACTTAATAATTAACGGATTATTCAGAAAAACGTAAACATTATCAATGGATTTATTTAGTTTTTTTTGATAATATAAATATAAAAAGGAGTGAATACATGGCCTCACGCTTAATGGTCGTAGACGACGAACATGAGATTGCAGACCTCATTGAAGTTTATTTAAACAACGAGGGTTTCATAGTATATAAATTTTATTGCTCTAAAGACGCTCTCGAATGCGCGGCTAAAACCGAATTGGACCTTGCTGTCTTAGACGTTATGATGCCTGATATTGACGGCTTCACGGTTTGCCGCACCATACGTGAATCGCACACTTATCCCATTATAATGCTGACAGCAAGAGAGCAGGAAATAGACAAGATAACCGGATTGACACTTGGAGCGGACGACTATGTAACCAAACCCTTTAGGCCTCTGGAGCTTATAGCCAGGGTAAAGGCGCAGCTGCGCCGTTATAAAAGATATAATCAGGGCCAGGCGGAAAGGGAGTCAATAATAACCTATTCCGGCCTTATGTTGGATAAGGACAGTCATGAATGTACGCTGAACGAGATACCGCTGTGCCTTACCCCCACCGAGTTTTCAATACTTTGGTTTCTTTGCGAGAACAAGGGGCGCGTTGTAAGCTCGGAAGAACTGTTCCATGCGGTTTGGGAGGAAAAATATTACACAAATAACAATACGGTAATGGTACATATAAGGCATCTGCGCGAAAAGCTACAGGATTCGGCGGAGAATCCTAAATATATAAAAACCGTATGGGGGGTAGGCTATAAAATTGGATAACGCCTTTGCTAAAGCTTATAGAAACAAGGTGTTTCATACGCATATAATAGTTACCTCTATCATTTTATTGGTAATATTGTTCCTATATTTATTTTTCGATTTTGTTACAAATGGATTTATCACGAGTCTTTTGAACTTGGTCTTCGGAAGATTCTCTATAATAACTTCATTTATAACAAACAGGTATATATTCATTCCGTTCCTGACGGTATTGTCGGTATTTATCGGCTGGGTAGTTGTTGAGGGAAGGGCTTTGCGTAAATTATCCGCTGCAATCGGCGATATGAAGAACTTCTTTAAAAGCAACAGTGAACACCTTACCTTGGATAAGGATTTTCAGGAAATTGCCGGGGAGCTAAATTCCTTTAAGCTCGCCAGCATTAAAAACGAACAGCGCGCACAGATGGAAACACAAAGGAAGAACGACCTTATTACCTACCTTGCCCATGATATTAAAACCCCCCTGACATCGGTTATAGGCTATCTCAGCCTTTTGGATGAGGCTAAGGAACTACCCGCAATGCAAAGGCAAAAATACATTAAAATCACGCTTGATAAGGCATATAGGCTAGAAGCTCTTGTAAACGAATTTTTTGACATAACCCGCTTCAACCTATCAACTATACCCTTGGAAAAGGAGGTTATTGATCTCAAGCTGATGCTCATGCAGTTGGCCGATGAGTTTTACCCGATCCTTGCTCCTGGCGGTAAAACGACGCTGATAAACGTTCCCGACGGGCTATCAATCTATGCTGATCCGGATAAGCTCGCGCGCGTATTTAACAATATATTAAAAAACGCCGCTACTTACAGCACGTCAAACTCTATAATAGAAATAACCGCTAAATCCGATATTGGAGCTGTTGAGGTGGTATTTAAGAACAAAGGCACAAGAATACCTGAGGAAAAGCTGAGGGTCATATTTGAAAAGTTCTATCGTCTCGACGCATCAAGATCAACTAATACGGGAGGCTCGGGCTTGGGTCTAGCCATTGCAAAGGAAATAGTTAAGGCCCACGGCGGCTCTATAAACGCAACAAGCGTCGAAGAGTATACAGTATTTACTGTAACGCTTCCAATTCTTTAATAGGTTTTGAATGCGGGCTATGTGATAAACACCTGCCAGGGAACGATCATAAGCTTACGGCTGCTCATAGGAGTAACTTGGACGGACTTAAACGGCGCTTTGAATGTTTTTAACGGATTTTTTTGATCATCCTCTGTTATACGTTTAAAAGGCCGCACAACTTAAGATTATTTTAATGATTCGTCCTATTTTCATTAACAATGTTTTCTAGATAATTGGGTACAATAAATATATGAACCTGTTTAACTCGTGAAAGGAGTTTTTGAATGAGCAAACCAAAGATAGCTATCGTGTTTGGAGGGTGCTCTGAGGAATATGATATTTCCCTTCAGTCCGCCGCCTCGGTGATACGGAATATAGACAGCAATAAATACGACATAATAAATATGGGGATTTCAAGGCATGGCGTCTGGCATAGATACTACGGGCCGGCAGATTTAATTGAAAGCGGCGCATGGGAGAGCTATTATAAGTGCCCTGTAGCGTTTATATCGCCAAGCAGGGACGTTCATGGCATAGTAGAGTTCACACCGATGGGCGCCTCCTGTGAGAGAATAGACGCCGCGCTTCCAGTGCTCCATGGAAGAAATGGAGAGGATGGCACCGTTCAGGGCCTGCTAGAGATGGCGGGAATCCCTGTCATAGGCTGCGGTATGTTATCCTCCGCCATCTGTATGGACAAGGATGTGACCCACAGGCTTGTAAAATCTGCTGGCATCAGCACCACGCCTTGTGTAGTTATACGAAGAGACGATGATATGCATGATATCGTACGGAAAGCATCTAAGCTCAGATATCCGCTGTTTGTAAAACCGGCCAGGTCAGGCTCCTCAATAGGCATATGTAAGGTCGAATGCGGTGACGGGCTGACGTACGCCGTAAACAGCGCGTTTGAGCATGATACTAAGGTTGTAATAGAGCAGGCCGTAAATGGGGTTGAGGTAGGCTGCGCCGTGCTTGGCGGAGGCCGTGAGCCGATAACCGGCTCTGTTGATGAAATAGACCTGGTCAGCGGCTTTCTAGACTACGAGGAAAAATACGGGGCGAGAACCGCCACCATTAGGGTTCCCGCGCGCATTCCCGAAAGCCTTGAAGATAGGATTAAGCAGACGGCTAAACATATATACCGCGTGCTTGAATGCAGCGGCTTTGCGCGCGTAGATATGTTTTTAGCTGAAAATGGTGAAATAGTGTTCAACGAAGTAAACACAATACCCGGCCTTACGTGTAAAAGCCGCTATGCAAAGATGCTTGAGGCGGCCGGAATAAGCTTTAAAGCGTTTATAAACATATTATTGGATGGGTGGTATAAAGATGAAAGACATAGTTATGAATCAGAGGGCTGTATACAAAGGTAATCTGATACTTGTAAACAGGGATAATCGCATACGCGAAAGGATCGGCGAGTCCGACCTCGTCCCGGTAAGCCAAAAGGATGGAGGCATACTGTTATGCGGCGATGCGCAGCGCATGCTCCTCCAGCTTATCTTGGCGCTCGATGCGCATGATACCATCGTTCCAGTAAGCGGCTACCGCAGCGCTGAGGAACAACGTGATATATTTGAAAGCTCAATGCTAGAAAATGGCGCAGAGTTTACAAACGCTTATGTAGCGCCTGTTGACGCTAGCGAGCATCAGACGGGGCTTGCCATTGACTTGGGCGAGAATCTGCCCGATATAGATTTTATACGTCCTAGCTTTCCATATCACGGAATCTGCCAGAAGTTCAGGCAGGCCGCCCCAAGCTTTGGATTTGTAGAGCGTTATTCAGAGGATAAAACGTCAATAACCGGCATTGCGCATGAGCCCTGGCATTTTCGTTATGTCGGCGCCCCTCACTCGCTTATTATGGTCCGTTTAAACATGGCCCTGGAGGAGTATATTGATTACTTGCGGCAGTTTACATACGATTCGGGGCCGCTCGTTGAGGAGATGGGAAACAATACGGTTAAAATATACTACGCTCCGATTGACCAGTATGAATCGAAGGCAATACCAATACCGCATGATAGGCCCGTCCATATTTCCGGCAACAATAATGACGGCCTTATAATTACTGTATGGGATAGAGCGGATTAGTCTGGTATTCAACTACATATAGACTATACAATATCAAAGACAACTAAAGAGGTGCTACATGGCCCGAAAAAGGATAACACAAATATTTCCCTTCCTGCTTCCGTTAAGGGTTAAGCAGCGCAAGCTGTTCTTCTATTTAAGGATGCGGTTTGATAAAAACAGGTATTCAAAGATAATACAGAATGAACGGCTTCCATACGAGGTGTTTCACGCTAGCTTTTCAATGATAAACGAAGAAAGCGGTCACGATATACAGTATCAGTATAACAAGGTTCATAACCTAAAGCTGGCCGCATCCACGATGAACGGACTACTAATAAAGCCCTCCGAAACGTTCTCATTTTGGATGCGTGCGCGCTTTGCTGATAAAAAGACGCCGTACAAGGATGGCCTTGCACTGGTATATGGAAAGGTCGTCGGTCAGTATGGCGGTGGCCTATGCCAGCTTAGCGACCTGATATACTGGATGTTTCTCCATACCTCGCTGGATATAGTCGAAAGGCATCCACATACCATAAGAAGCTTCCCCGCATCTGGCATTCCACAGGGCGCGGAAGCTACCATAAGCGAAGGCTGGCTTGATCTGAAGGCCACAAACCGCACCACCAATTTGTATCAGCTGGCCTTTGAGTTTACCGAGGACGCGATAGATGGATATGTGTTGTCGGACAGTCCTGCCAAATGCCGTTTTGAGGTAGAGGCCAGGGATGTCGTGTATATACGCAAGAATGACCGTATGTTTGAACAGGCGGATGTTTATAGAAAATCCCTGGACGCCGAAACCGGAACCATGGTAAGCGAGGATTTCCTTTATACCGACCGCTGTGAAATTGGATTCAATCCTCCTGAAGGCGCGGAAATTATTGAAGCCGCCGACGATTAAGCATTTAATGTTAATTATGGGTCGGGAAAGTCTCCGGTCCATAATTAACAGAATTTATTGCTAAATTTTGAAATAACCCCCTTCGGATGTCATAATAATATATGCCATAGCAACCTTCAAATATCTATTGCTTTACATCATTGGCAACTATATAATTTGTATGCTGGCCATGACTTTTGCTTGACCAGCGCTCATATGGAGTCATAGCCTGCGGGAGCGCGTGGATGATGACGCGCCCGAGCTTGCCGGGGCCTTGAACTGGTCAACAAAAGCCGACATAATGCTATTTTAACGGAGGAGGTTCATTTATTATGGATTTCACGCTGTCCAAGGAGCACGAAATGCTTCGCGACATGTACCGTAAGTTCACTGAAAACGAGGTAAAGCCTCTTGCCGAAGATATCGACGAGCAGGAGCGGTTTCCAGTGGAGACGGTAAAGAAATTGGCCCGTTACGGGTTTATGGGTATTCCATTCCCAAAGGAATATGGCGGCGCCGGCGGAGATATGCTTGCATATGTGATGGCCGTTGAGGAGCTTTCAAAGGCCTGCGGTACAACTGGTGTTATCGTTTCAGCCCATACTTCCCTATGCTGCGCACCCATATACGAAAACGGTACCGAAGCGCAAAAGCGCAAATATTTGCCAAAACTGCTTTCGGGAGAACATCTGGGCGCATTCGCCCTTACGGAGCCTGGCGCCGGTACGGACGCGTCCGGCCAGCAGACCAGAGCGGAACTTCAGGGGGATAACTATATCCTCAACGGTACTAAAATATTTATAACTAACGCCGGCTATGCCGACATTTATATTGTTATGGCAATGACCGACAAATCGCAGGGGACCCGCGGCATATCGGCATTTATAATTGAAAAGGATTTTCCCGGATTCTCGGTTGGAAAGAAGGAGAAAAAGATGGGGATACGGGGCTCCTCAACCTGTGAGCTTATCATGGAAAATTGCATCGTTCCAAAGGAAAACCTGCTTGGAAAAGAGGGGAGAGGATTCTCCCTTGCCATGAAAACCCTCGACGGCGGCCGTATAGGCATTGCCGCCCAGGCGCTGGGCATCGGTGAAGGTGCTATAGAAGAAACAATAAAATATGTACGCGAGCGCAAGCAGTTTGGCAAACGCATCTCACAGATGCAAAACACACAATTCCAACTGGCGGATATGCATACGCGCATGGAAGCGGCCAAGTATCTGGTTTACAGCGCCGCAATGAAAAAGGAAAGCGGCGCCAAGTACTCAATGGACGCGGCAATGGCAAAGCTGTTCGCGTCCGAAGCGGCGAGCGACGTCACCCGAAGGGCGGTACAGCTCTTTGGAGGTTATGGCTATACACGCGAGTACCCTGTTGAGCGCATGATGCGCGACGCGAAGATCACCGAGATATACGAAGGTACCAGCGAGGTACAGCGCATGGTAATCTCGGCGGGCCTTAACGTCAACTGAGGAGGGACTAAGAATGAAGATCGTAGTATGCATGAAGCAGGTTCCCGATACAACTGAGGTCAAACTAGACCCCAAGACAGGGACTTTAATACGCGAAGGGGTTCCAAGCATAATAAACCCCGACGATAAGGCGGGCCTTGAGGCGGCACTTACCATACGTGAAAATGTGGGCGGAACCGTATCGGTTGTATCAATGGGTCCTCCCCAAGCCGACGCGGCGCTTAGAGAGGCGCTTGCAATGGGCGCAGACGAGGCCTATCTAGTAACGGACAGGGCATTTGGCGGAGCAGACACCTGGGCAACGTCGTCCACCATTGCCGCGGCGCTAAAGAAGATAGGATATGACATCATTGTCACTGGTAGGCAGGCGATAGACGGCGACACAGCCCAGGTTGGTCCTCAGATAGCCGAGCATTTGGGACTGCCTCAGGTAAGCTATGTCGAATCAATAGAATCGATTGACGATGAAAGGCTGGTCGTCAGGCGCCAGTTTGAAGATAGATACCATTTGATAGAGGTTAAACTTCCCTGTCTCATTACGGCTTTAAGCGAGCTTGCCGCGCCGCGGTATATGAGCATTGCAGGCATATTTGACGCCTATCGCGAAAAGCAGGTAAATATCCTTACTCTTAAGGAGCTTGAGGATGTGCTGGATACCTCCAATATAGGGCTTGCGGGTTCTCCAACCAGGGTCAAGCAGAGCTTCACCAAGCAGCCTAAGGGCATGGGTGAAAAATACGAGCTTGGCGCCGATGAAGCGGTTGATTTGATAATTAAAACGCTGGCCGACAAGTACATCATATAAAGCGGAGGTAAATGGATATGAGTAAAAACATATTTGTCTTTGCTGAACAGCGCGACGGTAAACTGCAGAAGGTATCGCTGGAGCTTATCGGCAAGGCGCGTGAGCTTATAACCGCGCATGACCAAAAGGTTGCCGCGGTTCTGATCGGCTATGACATTAGGGAGGCTGCCTCCAACCTGATCGCTTTTGGGGCTGACGAAGTAATTATAGCTGATAATCCGGCACTGGCGGAATATATGACCGAGCCGTATACAAAGGCCATGAGCGAAATAATCGCTGCACACAGGCCGGAAATAGTGCTGTATGGCGCAACTTCAATCGGGCGCGACCTGGCGCCGCGGGTGTCCGCGCGGATACATACGGGGCTTACGGCGGACTGCACAAAGCTTGAGATTGATGAAGAAACTGGGCTGTTGCTTATGACGCGCCCGGCGTTTGGCGGCAATATAATGGCAACTATAGTGTGCGCGGAACACCGCCCGCAGATGGCCACCGTTCGCCCTGGCGTAATGAAGGCCCTAGCTAAGGATGAAGCACGCCATGGCATAATAACAGAGTTCCCCGTTGATTTTGTACAATCGGACATTAATGTTCGCATATTGGAGGTTGTCAAAGGGAAAAAACGAAGCGTGGATATCACTGAAGCAAAGATACTGGTATCAGGCGGCAGAGGAATAGGTAAGCCTGAGAAATTTCAAATGCTTCGTGAGCTTGCAGACGTACTCGGAGGTGAAATATCCTCCTCACGCGCAAACGTGGACGCCGGCTGGATTGACCGTGACAGGCAGGTAGGGCAAACCGGCAAAACCGTTCACCCCAAGCTTTATATGGCCTGTGGGATCTCAGGCGCAATACAACATATTGCCGGCATGGAGGAATCAGATTATATAATCGCTATCAATAAGGATAGCGGAGCCCCAATATTTGATGTTGCGGATCTTGGCATAGTAGGCGACTTGAACGTAATTATTCCTAAGCTGACTGAGGCGCTTAAAAAGTATAAGGCTGAAAAGGTATTGTAGCAGTTTACCCCGGGTGGATTAAAACTATTAAAGAGGAATGCCTGACAGGCGTTCCTCTTTAATATTCCTGTTATATAGAGTGATTCTTATAGTTATGCAAGTTTGAATTGAACCTAAACAATTTTTTCATAGTAATGGCTCCAAAGGCCGGTAAATATATGGCATTGTCATATGTCATATGATATAATAGCTTTATAGATTAAATGATTGGAGAAGGAAATATGGAATTTAGGATAATATCGTTACCATCGTTTGAAGCCGTTTCTTCAGGGATTGACAAAAATTTTGATTTTTCACCCACTGGCGTTTTAGGTAAGTTCAACAAATACTTTTCAGCTATTAAGCCAGCGGCAAGGGATAGCTTTATGCCCCGTGATTTTCTATATTACGATGAGAAGAATCAGGGTATGGTCTGGATTTGGGCATTGAGCGAAGGCATGGATGATGGCGGAAACGAAATCCTTGATTTTGAAGGAGGGTATTATCTAACATATTGCTACAGGGACGGTGACGAGGAAGCCCGCCAAATATTGTATGGAGAAGCTTTAAAATATATTGAGGCGTCTGAGGTGTTGGAGCTTGATGTCCGTCCGGACCATTATGCAATGGGCCACATTATCACCCCTCCTGAAGTCATTCAGGCCCAGGGTTGGGCGCAGATGGAAGCATTTATTCCGGTTAAGTTACGAAAATAATGGCTGTTCTTTATCATTCATCTATTGCCCGTAAGCGCATGTAAGTCAGCGTTTTATGGCATTTGATTTTAATATTCTAAGCAAGCATAATCCCAAAATCTCGTATATACCTGCCTCTCCCAAAAACTTAGAAATGCATGTATCACAATAGTTTTCAGTCGTCCCCCATCCTGTCCCTCGGTGGAAGCCTGAGGTTGTGCCACAGGTTATATTTGTGCGTATCGGCTATTGAATTCATTAGTCTGTCCTCAGCGTCAGGCACTATGCCGCATAGGTATGTAAGAATGGATTTCATTTCCTCCCTCTTGGTCTTGCCGGCAACCGGACAGTTTGGCTTTAACACCGGAAGCCCAAGGCGGTTGGCAACTCCCAAGGCGTATTTTTCCGGAAGAAATACCAAGGGACGAATCAATGTTACGCCTTTACGGCTTAAATAGGTTACTGGACCAAACGTGTTAAGCCTGCTCTCATAAAGAAGGCTTAAAAAAAACGTTTCCAGTACATCCTCCCTATTGTGCCCAAGCGCTACGAGCCTGCATCCGCGCGCCAGCGCCGCATTGTTTAGCGCTCCCCGTCTAAGCTTGGCGCACATCGCGCAGGGATTGCTTTCCTTTCGGATATTGAATACTACTTCGCCTATATCCGTTTTAATTACATCGAAAGGCACCCCTATGCTGTCCGCGAATTCGCTTACCATTGCCGTATCCTGCTCTACAAGTCCCAGGTCAAGCATAACGCCGCATACCTCATAGCTGCGCCTGCAAAACCTCTGGTATAGTTTTAAGCCATACATAAGAAGCAGGCTATCCTTTCCTCCGGAGACCCCCACGCATATCCTATCTCCATCCTGTATCATGTTATATCGCTCGTCAGCGCGGCGTATGCAGCCCAAAACCCTCTTCATCTAAAACTCCAGCTTTTTTTGCGGCAATTAACCGCAAATAATCATATGGATAAGATTATACGGTATAAAGATCATGTTGTACAGACCCTTTATCCATATAAAGAATTGATTTAACCCAGTCCTGCTCCCCGCATACGTTTATGCTTATATTATATTTACCCATTAACTAAGTGTAATTCCTCCCAAGCATAATAGCTTACAACCGCTATAATGGATGAGATCCGTCTTTTAGGCATTAGATAAAAGACCGTCTGGGAATACCCCAGACGGTCCTGCCTCATATTAGCATCTCTATTTCAATGAGTCAAGAAACGCCTTAATTCTGCGTACAGCTTCCTTTATGTCGTTTATATCCGTAGCATAGCAGCACCTGATATAGCCCTCCCCGCTGGGTCCAAACGCGGTACCGGGCACAGCACAGACGTTTGAATACGCTAAAAGCCTGTCGCAAAACTCCTCGGAGCACAATCCACTGACTGCTATTGAAGGGAATACATAGAATGCGCCCTCCGGCTCGTTACAGGTCATGCCAAGTTCATTAAAGGAGTCGATTATATAACGGCGGCGCTTATCATACTCGTTTATCATATAGCGCATGTCCGCCCAGTCGGTTTCAAAGCCCTGTCTGAGAGCGGCGATGCCCGCATATTGCGCCGGCGTAGGCGCGCTTAGCATCGTAAGCTGATGTATCTTCGTCATCGCGGCGATTATCTCCCTAGGAGCCGCCGCATAACCCAAGCGCCAGCCGGTCATGGAAAACGCCTTTGAAAAACCGTTAAGTACTACGGTTCGCTCGCGCATGCCTGGCAGGGATGCGATTGAAACGTGGCGCTTCCCGCCATAGGTTAGCTCTGAATATATCTCATCGGCCAGCACCAATATATCGGTACCGCGAAGAATATCAGCAATCGAAACCAGATCATCATACTCCATTATCCCACCCGTTGGATTGTTTGGGAACGGAAGAATCAGCGCCTTGGTCCTGGGCGTAATCGCTGCCCTAAGCGCATCCGGAGTGATCTTAAACTTTGTGTCAGCGGTAGTAACCAGCGGAACCGCCGTTGCGCCCGCAAACGTTACGCCCGGTATATAGGCTACATAGGTGGGTTCGGGAACTATCACCTCGTCGCCCGGCGCTATCAAAGCGCGTATAGCTAGGTCAATGGCCTGGCTTGCGCCCACGGTGATCAGGATTTCAGATATATCGTACTTTAGGTTAACGCGCTCATCCAAGTAACTGGAAATGAGTTCGCGCAGTTCTGGCATTCCCGAATTTGATGAATACGGTATGCGCCCCTTCGACAACCTATCGAGCGCTTCCCTTCTAATTGCCTCGGGAGTTGGGAAATCGGGTTCGCCAACGCCCAAGCTGATTGTTTCATCGTTAAGCAGGTCGAAATACTTTCTTATACCCGAAGGGGGGACGTCCTGAACGCTCTTTACGATGAGTTTTGAATAATCCATTTTGGAAGAAACCACCTTTCGTTTATTATACGTTTTTCAACGGCCGACGGCATCCGCCAAGTTTATGCGGAATTAAAGCATAGCCAAGAGCCATGCTTTAAACGCTTAGGGGAGGTTTAGCTCTCATCACTGCGGCTTTGGCAGTCTTGGATCCCCTGTCCCGACCTTGATCCTGCCCCTTACAGGGCTGTAATTGTCGGTGTACAACTTTTCGGTTTCCACCAGTTCACCGTCTTTATACTTATACCTATATGCGGTTGCGCGGTATCCGTCCCTAGCCGATATATCCGTTTCCCTGTAACCTTCCGGCCAATCAGAAACGTAGACATACTCGGGACTTTGCGGGGGTATGACCGCCTCGGTTATCCCCTCCGTCTTATATGTAATACCTTCAGGCAACGGAGCGCCATATACGTACACAGTCATAATATAATTCACATTGTCCGCATAAGCAAATATATAAATTGGAGCTTCCGTCTTATTTACAAACTTTAGATCCGGTCCGCCTGTGGATACAGTTGCGTCCAATCCATAATCTACGTATGACGAAGGCCAGGAGTGTTTTTTCCTCTCGGTAAATTCAATTTCAGGTCCGCAAAGCAGCAACGCATTGTAAAGGGTGGTTGATACCTGGCATATTCCCCCGCCCGCCTGATTTACATATCTGCTTCCGTTTACTATTCCCGGGGCTAAAAGCCACCCGTCTTTTTCGTATCTGGGTCCGATATACTCATTGAAAGAAATCTCCTGCCCGGCTTCCACACGGCACCCGTTAAGTATATCCGCCGCCTTTTGAATATTGCGTATACGGTTAAAGTTCTTAAGGCTTGAACTGGTTCCATATGACGTCTGATAGGTTGCCCTAAGCTGTGTAAGTCCCTTCAGATCGTCAATTGTTAATTCCGGCTCAATATACTCAAACTCAGGACTTACCTCAACATGCGCATTATTTTCAGAAATCGCGTTTTTTATATCTAAAACGATATCATCAACGTTCAGTCTCCTTCCGCGTTCCCCATCAACATAATCAAAACTTGGCTTGCTTGACGTCCTTATTGGGCGCGCTACGGCGTCAATTGGAGCTGTATCCACCAATTCTGCAATACGCTCAATCACCTCACGTAGCCTACGCTCATCGCTAAGCTTGTATTCAACCGCGAAGGCCGCTCCCTCCTGAGCAAGATTGTTCTTTACGGCAAGGTTGTTTACAGCCGTATCCCCGCGCCCAAGCGACATAGCATCCATAAGAACCTGTTCAAGCGTAACCGTAACGCCAATATCATTTGCCGAAAGAAGCCATATCCTGTTGTCAATCCTCACCGTTACATTAAACGACGCAAGTTCCTGTTTAACCTTAGGCGCTACAAGATTCCACGCTTCGCTAAAGGTAAGGCCAGAAACGTCCAGGCCACTTACGCTGATACCTTCGTAAAATTTGCCATTATCCCTGTATGCGTTCATATCATCGCTGCCGGGCTTAACCGTAACCATGCATATTCCAACCCCAATTAGCGCTACGAGAAGCACCAGAAATACAGCGCGCATAACCAGCACAGGAGTGCTAGCCCCGCGTTTCTTCCTGTTTGTTTTTTTTTCTCTTGTATTTGAGACGGAAGGGCTTTTTCCAGCTGAATTTTTATGCGATCTATTGTCCATTTAAGACTCCTTGGAGACATTAATCAATATCTTCTTTAGTATAAGGCATTTGTGCTTTTACGGCAATACGTGAGCAGACCTTTTTTACATTTGTGTCAAATTTGCGTCAGGTCATAATGATCATGGGTTTATGGCTATACTATCGCACTTTCCCCTTTGGCTTTTCCTTTTGGTTCTCGGATATTAGCAGCGGCCTTACCGATTTTCTATAATAATGAATAAGCGCCACGAAAGCCATTACTAATGCAATGCAGTATACTGCTATATGGATTTTTCCTATAGCGGGCCAGTAAATACTCATAAATGTGAGCGCTACCGCTGCGTTGAACACGCCCGCCGCAACCTTTCCAAACCAGTCGGCATAGACAACAATTTGCTTTTTAAACATTATTACCCCGCCGATAATCATAATCAGTTCCTTTAACAGGGCTATTACAAGAACAAACAATGGTATCCAGCGCACAAAGTAAAAACAAAACAGTGCCGACAGCAGCAGCAGTTTGTCCGCTAATGGGTCCAGAACCTTTCCAATGTCGCTTATCCAGTTGTTGCGCCT
>URFJ01000018.1 GCA_900547135.1 uncultured Eubacteriales bacterium
CATACGCCTCTGCGTTGCGGGCATTGTTTCAGGATAGGCGCATTTGACTTATACTGTACCTGCTGCCTTCCCTTACGAACCAACTGATTAATAGTGGGCATTAGGTTTTCTCCTTTTTCTAATCTGATTATGTGATATATATTTAAGAAAATCCCCTGCAACCCTTTGAGAGGATGTTTTCCCATTAAATTTGAGCATAACCTAATTGGTTTTGCTCGTATTATCAACGTTGTAAAGCACTGCGGCGCATGCCGCACCAACGCTTATTCCGCATGCAATACCGAGTTCCAACATACTGGGCGCTTTCCTTACCGTTACGCCTGCGTCATTACATGCGTCTGCTATTTTCTTTTTAAGAGCAGTGTCCGCATCCTCGGCTATATAGACCGCTGTTAAGCGCCCATCTGTGAGGGCTCGCAACACTTGCTTTGTACCTACTAGGCGTTTGTCGCCAATTAGGTCTTCCTGTAACATATTGTGCCTTTCTTCAACATAGTAATTATGCATAGTGCTTCAATGTACACAACAAGCGTATTTTAACACCGCTTTTGCTGCTTGTAAAGACTTTTTTATGTAAATTGGATGTAAAATGCATTTCTATACCGCAAAGCTATCCCAGCTGTTAATTGATATTTTGTAAAAACGCCATATTTCGTATCAGGCAATTCTTAATTTGATCTTGACACAGCCTTAACTTATGATATCATTTTTATATACTTATTATAGTACATGTCGTGATCAATTTCGTAATGAAATTGCCGTGCCTAATTGTCAGGCGTTTCGAAAATCTATGTTCAAAGACATTCTGAATCCATAGGAGGTTATGTTATGCATCCAATTATAAATATCCTTAAAATCCTTGGCCTGAACACTAAACACAAAGGCTTTATGTGTGTAGCCAGAGTGCTTCATTACCTGTTGTCAAATCCGGCTAAATTATGTGGCCATATGAAGACGGAACTGTATCCTTTTATCGAGGAAGTCTTCGCGCTTTCATATGAAAACGCGAAGCGCGCAATCAAATTCGTGATAATATCCGCAGATTTCAATAATGATCCGGAGCTTCGTAATAAGTTCTTCCCCGATGTGCATGCCGGCTTTTCTCCTACGATATCCGAATTCCTTTATAGAACGCTTGGCATACTGCGGGCCGAGCTGAGCCAATATTCTGAGGAGGACAGGCGGGCCGCTTTGGAAACGCTCAAACCCATCCCTTACTATGGACTGCCATTGATTGAAAAAGGAGAGGTTAGGGTAGCATATAACTTCCTGGAGGACGGGTTCAACAGCGACGGCGTTTTGCTTACTGCAACCTTACAGTAAATATATGTTAGAATACCCACCCTAAATAGTTTATTAGAATTATATATTAGGAGCTTGCCGCCGCTATTATCAGACAAAAACCGGACTTTAATTCATACTAGCACAGAACTTATATAGAATTAATGTTGTAGTGTTTAAGCCCTACACCAAGATTTTTTAGCCAAACAACCCTGCCTTATTAAGCCGAACTACCTGCATCCATATTTGGAGACTGTTAATCCTATTCACTTGCTTAACTTAAACACAATATTCGCTTTTACCAATACTGCTTGTGCAATCGTATCCCCCGCTTTTTTCTTCCTGCCGATATTGTTGCATAGCTGCAAAAAAGAGACCGTTTTAGACGGTCCCTTTGTCATAGTTTACACCATAAAACAGTGTTTGCTTATTTTTTTCTCCTGATGGAGCTTACGCCAACTATACCGGCCACCGCGGCTACCGTTCCAATTAAGAGCATGCTTGCCGCCCCCGTTTTGGGCGGATCGGGATCAGGGGTTGGGGTCGGTTCGGTCTGGCCGCCTTCTTCAGCAACATTCAGCGTTATTACGTCATTATTCTGATATGAATTAAAACCATTGACAAATACTCCGTCATCCAGAACGCCGCCGTTTTCAAGGGCGAAGCCGAAGAACGTCATATATTTTTCAAAAATGGCGTTAAGCGTATTAAAAGTGTCGCCTGAGGTTATTATTCCTTCAAAGTTAATTGCTCCGTCTGCATATGGGGCAAATCCGAAGCTTTCGGCATCCGCATAAAGCTCTGGTGCTACAACGGCATAAGAGCTGGTAATATGGGTAACAATGATATGCTCACACTCCGCACCCTTTCCCTCAACCAGGAAAGAGATAGCATCTTTGTATACGGCTTCCTTGTTTTCGTACTCCATTGTATATGCGGCATACGAATTATTCTCTATGGTAGCGTAATTATTTTTGAAGCTGAGCTTTCCCGCTGTGAATGATGTTGGAAGGTCATACTGTCCAACTGTGGTCTTAAGCTCGACTGACGCATCCTTTTCAGCTACCTTGGCCTTAAATACAACCGTTACTTCCCTGCCAGGATATCCGGCTATCCTGTATGTATTGCCGCTAACCTCAACATTTCCATATCCGTCAAGGATTTGGCACATGCCTGTTGTATAGTCGCACTCTATTTTGATCTCAAGACCATTTTCTTCAAAGATCTCGATGTCCTTCAGCCCCTTTGACGTAATGGTAAACATTATGTTGGCCAATTCCTCTTCGCTGAATCCATCAGGATTAGCGGGAATAGCATATGAAAGTATGTAAGTAACTTCGTCGCCTACTTTATACTCTGTTTTCTCGTCTATCTCTGTCCAGACGTTGACCTCATTGAAATCGTCGTCCTCTTCAACTGTAGGCTTATTACCTACAAGCGACAGGGTTGCGTCAAATGTGCCTTCCGGAAGCGTTGCGGGAGCCTCTGGCAGAGCCGGCTCGTCAACGCCCGAGATGGCCATTGCAGGCATACATAGGCAAAGCGTTAAGGCTATTGCCAGGATTAAAATCGAAACTCTCTTCATTTTCCTTACCTCTTTCAAATTTAATTATAGCCATACTTATATAGCTTCTAATTAGGAGTTAATATTGGTCGAAGCCGGTTGTTCCTCTTCCGCTTCTTTGCTTTCAGGCTTTCGCCCAAAGCCCGAACATACGGCGTGCCTCGGGCAGGCGGCCTTGCAGTCACCGCATCTGATGCACTCCAGGTTGTTTGGCGTTTTTCTAATATCAATACCCATTCTACACGCCCTCGTACATGCCCCGCAATCATTACACAATTTTTCATCAACATAATAACGATAGAGCGAGAAGGGGTTGAAAATCGAGTACATGGCTCCAAGCGGACACAGATATTTGCAAAACGGACGGTAAATCATAATTGATGCAAGTATTATAACCACCAATACTGAAACCTTGAACGCCGTCAGGAGACCCGCGCTCTCCCTTAATCCTTCGTCAAGTGAAAGGAGAGGTATTCCGCCTAAAAGGGTGCCTGAAGGACATATATACTTGCAAAAATATGGATCAGCCGATGCGAATAAGGGCAATGCTATAACCATCACCGCAAGCACCACATATTTAAGATATCTAAGCTGTTTGTCGCCCTTAAAGGTTTGTATCTTGAGTTTTTTTGGCAAAGCAATCTTGTGAAGCAAATCCTGAACAAGCCCAAAGGGGCAAAGGAAGCCGCAGATAAACCTACCAAATACCGCACCGAACATCATCAAAAAACCAATTATGTAAAACGAAACATAATATGCCGGCGTCATAACCAGCCCTCCCGTTGTTTCGTTGATTGAAAAGTTCCTTTTGTTCAGCACGGACTGCAAAGCACCGATAGGACAGGAGCCAACCGCACCGGGGCATGAATAGCAGTTAAGTCCAGGCACGCATAGCTGCTTCAGCTTTCCCTGATAAATTCCTCCCTTAATGTAACCAATGGCAAAGCTGTTGGTTACTATAAAGAACAGGGTTTGTACGAGCAGCCTTATCCTCTCCGTGCGCTTTCTTATGTTCTTCTTTAGCTTATCCAATTCCTATACACTCCTGACATATGGCAACTGCCTTGGCAAGCACTACAGTCACTTCATCCCGGTATATGCCCAGCACTACGAATGCAATGCCAACTGCAAAAATCGTTATTGGGATCCAGTAACGTCCTTTTTTCCTGGCGTTTTGCATAGCTAACCTCCTTACAACAGGCGGTCAATTATTGAACACCATTCTGAAAACGAATGGGAACCCGAAACAATATCAACGACATTTCCATTTGAATCAATAAATAGCGTTGTCGGCATTTTATTGATTCCATAGGGATCCAACATAGCCTTTTTAAGCTGCGAGTTGCATTTAAGAACCGGATAGCTGATATTCAATCCCTCTAATATCGTCAGCGCCGATTCGCAGGCTCCGGAAGTTGAAGAATCGTAAAGCGCGCCAAACAGCTGCATCCGGCCGGAGTACTTGTCGCTGACCCGCTGTAAGTCGGGCAATTCTTTAATACAGGGGTCGCACCAGGTAGCCCAAACGTTTATCATCGTGAGCCCCGACCTGGCAAACATGCTGTTTGTATATGTATTACCATTCAAATCATTCGTCTTAAACGCGGTTATATCCGGCTCGCTATCGGGCGTAGGCTCCGAAGTTGGCTTTGCCGTAAGTTTTGGCGTGGCTGTGGGAGTTGAGCCGCCTGTTGTAGGACTTGCAACCGTACCGCCATTGCTCGGACCGGTTGTATTATCCGGCGTAAGCGATGGGGAGGCCTGCACGTCGTCCGGTGTAGCCGATTCTTCAGGCGCGTCGGTCAATCCATCCGTTACCGAGGGGGTCTCAGCCCCCGGAGTCGGATCCGCCGATGATGGTTCGCTCTTGCATCCTGCAGCTATAACGAGGGAGAGAACCAAAACCAGAGCTATCAATGTTTTAAACTTTTTCATGAGAACACCTCAAAAGTTTTATTCCAGCGCCGTCAAAGTTGCGCTGTTATAGGACTGTTTGCGTCAGCTTCTTCCGCAACCTTTAATCGGGAAAGGCTATCGCAGCGTCTTACCCTTAATACCGGCCGTATAAGCAATGATTTAATCCTGCCCTGCGTGAAGCCGGTATCAGAGAGATTAGCCATATTCCGCTGTCCAGCGCCAAATATTGTTTCAACGCTGGACAGCATATATGATAATAATTAATCGGTTTTATACAAGGTTATTATAAAATCCGATGGTTTTACCTGCGCTTTTTGCGCGAATAGCCGATTCCAATGCCGCCGGCTGAGACAAGCGCGGCAATTCCAAGACCTATAAGGGTTGCCGAACCTGCTTTCGGCGGATCCGAGGGTGCTGGACTTGGCGTCGGCTCTACAGGATCCGGGCTTGGCGTTGGGTCACCGGGACCGGGCGTAACATCCGGATCAGGTGTAACATCGGGATCCGGTGTAACATCGGGATCCGGCGTTGGCGTGGGGTCTACAACCTGTGAAAAATACGCCCTAATATAATACGTACCTTCTGTCAAAACAAGGGTCTGTTCCTCTGAAAGGACTTCTTCGCTTTCGATGTCATACCAGCCGTCAAAGCACATTCCATCGTCGGCAAACGCTGTAAGCGTGACTCCCCCGTCCCTGCATACAGCGTCGAACGTTCCGCCATCCGGAGAATATACCTCCAGATGGGACACGCCGAATTTCTCTGAATTAACTCTAAACCCTTCCAGCGGGTTATCCGAAAGGTCAAGCACTTTCAGTTCGTGCAAATCACTAGCGTCAAATCCGATGATACTACAGCCGCTAAGGTAGAGATACTCAAGGTTGTAGCATTCATAAAGCTGTACACCTATTCCAGGATTCTGGTTAAGGTTTACCATGTTAAGCATGGGGTAGACGCCCATGTCAAAGTCGCCTACAAGGCCTTTTCCTTCGGCCGCGAACTCGTACAGGTGTCCATCCTCGGTCCACGTAATTCCGGGCCAGGTTGCGGGATCCGCTAGATCCACACCTTCGCCCAGTTTCTCGGCGTTGGATACGCCGCTATCGTCCGTTATCGCCAAGAAATCGCGGACAGCGTTGTATTCACGCAGGTTATAGAAACCATTGTAGAGGTCTGCATAATTCCAGTTCACCGAATGCGCTTCACAGAAAGCGTCCGCAGCGTCCTCATTCTGGAAGAACCTGTACGACGACTCAGGCGTTCCGGATTCTGGATCTTGACCTACATAAATCTCTATCAGGCTGCTATACGAATCAACGGTGAGGTCATAGAGGTATTTTCCGCCCGCGGTATCCAGCTCTGAGAAGGCTACCGCGTTTCCGTTGTTAACCAAAAAGCTTCCCAAAGGATCCGCTCCCCAGGGCAGGGTGATTTCAAAGCTTGCTGAACTAGCTATAAAATAATTATCGACGGTTTCAGGTACGTTCCCCTCAATTACAATCTCATCTCCGCCGACAAGCTCAACGCCGTACTCTACAAACTCGGCCATCCAGTTGTCAATGAGCGCTTCAAACTCCTCGTATGACATGGACCCAACGACCCACTCTACAACGTTGCCCTCTCTGTCAACGATAAAGGTATCGGGTATGTACATGCACTGGTCGGTTATGGTCCGAAGTACGGAGTCCTCTATTAGGGTAGGATATGTAAGACCATACTGTTCCGCTACCTGCCTCGCGGAAGTAACGGTACTTGATCCCGACTGGCACAGAATGCCCATTACGTTTACGCCTAGGCCAGAGTAGTTCTCATAGATTTCCTGGATGTGTGGAAGCTCTACGAGGCACGGGCCGCACCATGTCGCCCAATAGTTCATAATCGTAAGATCATATTCTCCGAAAATGGAACCATCATAAGCGTTGCCATACAGGTCGGTTGTAGAAAAACCTGAAATGTTTTCGCCAATTACCTCGCTGGGCCGGTTATTATCTGCGGCTACAGCGGGTATACAGGTTGCTACCATAGCGACTATGGCGATTACCGCAATCAGCCTCTTTAGCCGAATGCCTGGCATTTTTCTGTTCTCTTGCTTCATTTCTTCCTATTGTCCTCCTTGATATATTTAGGTTTACTAACGCCGTTCATTATCGAACGGGAAAGCCATGTTCAGGTTTGCCGTGTCAGTTATAACCGCATGTATTAACGCTTTATACTCATTTGCCAGAAAAACAGATGAATATTCTTAACCACGCTAACATTTTCAAAAAGAAAAACTAAATAACATGACCACAGGCTGTCATCTTGCTACTTCATAACGCCTCCTTTCAGTACAATATCATTATGTCAGAGCTGTTTAATTACATAATTTAATACTAATGCATCGGTATCAATATGTCAACAGTTATGTCACTGTAACGTCAAAATTTGATAAAATCGCGCTCAATATTCAAGCGATTCTATAACCATTTTCAATTGATGGGTTATATAGGACATTAAGCCATTGCCAACCAATAAAATATTATATAAGCATAGTTCATATTTAGCTTACTGCTTAAAACTTAACGGCCGGCGGCCTTATGCACCTGATTTAACTGCTCAATATCCGACAGCGTACCCACATGCGATAGCGAACCGTCGAAATACAAGCATGAATGGCTACCCGTTCCATGAGGCATCCCTTGTAAAGAAGCGGCGACATTCTTTCCATTTAGCGTTATGAGTACAGGCCTTTTTGAATAATTATATTCTCCTCCAAAGAGCTCCTTATATACCGCCTCGTCTTCCGCGGCAGCGCACCCCATTTCCGCGTGGTTTTCTCCATCGACAAATGTCATGCTGAACTGGGCGCCGCTATAACAGTCTGTAATGGTATACGTCTGGCCTGTCCTAAGTTGCGGTTTAACCGTTTCCCAATTAACCAGCTCGCCTGTCGCAGCCATGGTGGTTGAAATCTGGCCGAAGGGGATGTGCGCTAATATATCCATTCGGCTTGCCCTGCCTGAAAACAAAATGCCTCTGCTTTGGGGCCCTACGCTGCCATCCGCTATTATCGGCGCCCCATTTTCGTCGGTCTGCTTTTGCTGAAATGCAATTACCGAGTTAACCGTTAGGTTTTGAAAGCTTCCCGTTGGTTTAAACATAAAATATCCTAGTTCCCTTAAACGGAGCTGTATTCTGACAACCATTTCGCCTGTATCCAGGTGCTGTGTCACAACCGGTTCGTCAGTACTTACCGCATTCGACGCGGGCAGTATTAATATAAGCATTAATATGCACAGAAAAATAGATATTACGGGCCGCTTATTCATAGATTCCTCCAAGTACTTCTAATCATTTCATACTAATTATAACATAAGGCTATTGATTTAATAATCTTACTTTTTTATCATTTTACCTTGTACCGGCTTTCTCTTTGGATGTTATAATATGTTATGATGTAATCTAAATTTATGAGCATACTATCAGGTATACTAAAATTGGAGGTAATATAATAATGCGTTGCGGATGTCCTATGTGCGGTACTTACATGGTACAAAGAGAAAAAGGACTGGAAAGCGGCTGCATATGTCCTGCGTGCTCTGAAAAATGCAGCGCGTGCGTTGCGGACGGACAGCAGCCATCAACTGTAGAGGATATCAGGAGGTTCAGGGAATCCTATGATTCAATTCCAGACCCTGAGGGATTGTATACCAACGTCGAGGATAATGAAATCCGCCCAAACTGGCATAAGCTTCTCTAAAATAGGATTAACACAAAGAACAGCTCTTTATTTAAGGCCGGGTTATTCGCCTGAAGGTTTGTGATTTCGCAGTTGGGCAAAGCCTGGCGATTTAACAATTAACAAAACAGTATATAACGCTTTACCGTATCGCTGATTGCCAACTCGGCTCATTATATGTATAATGCTTTAATAATAGTTATGTTAAGGAGAAAACGATGATTGACATTGCTGTAATAGGAGGAGGTCCCGCCGGGCTTGCCGCTGGGCTTTACGGAGCGCGCAGTGGGTTTTCATGCGCGCTGTTTGAGCGTGAGCTTGCCGGTGGGCAGACTCTTAAGACGGATATAATTGCAAACTATCCCGGGTTTGACGAGGGAATCGACGGATTTACGCTTAGCATGCGTATGCGCAGACAAGCCGAGGACCTTGGTCTGAATTTTATCAATGAGGACGTAATTGGATTTACATTTGAAAAAGACCTTAAGCTCATACGGACATCATCAGCGAAATATAACGCGAAAACCATTATAATAGCTACCGGAGCGCATCCGCGCAAACTGGGCCTGCCTAATGAGGACGCGCTTACTGGCAAAGGCGTTTCCTATTGCGCCGTGTGTGACGCAGCATTCTTCAAAAACGCTAAGGTAGCGGTGGTCGGAGGCGGAGATACGGCTATTACAGACGCGCTCCACCTCGCCAGGTTTGCCGCTCATGTCACCGTAGTACACAGAAGGAATGAACTTCGGGCCAACCCGTTGCTCCAAGCCCGGGCTTTCGCTGAATCCAAGATAGAATTTATATATAACTCGGTCGTGTCAGAAATAAAGGGGGAAAGCACCGTTACCGGAATTAAAATAACGGATGTAAATACCGGAAAACTAAGGGACGCTGATGTTTCAGGCCTGTTTGTCGCGATTGGCAATGCCCCGAGAACTGAGCTTGTTCGCGATAAGCTCAAGCTTACGCCTGGCGGCTATGTTTTGACGGACAGCCGAATGCGGTCGTCCGTCGATTGGGTTTACGCCGTTGGCGACGTTAGGGATACCCCTCTCAGGCAGGTTATAACGGCCGCCGCAGACGGCGCTGTAGCCGCAAGCGATGCCGCTGACAGGCTTTCAATATCCGTCGCTTCGGACTCTGGCAAAGAGGCATAGCAATAATTGGTTCCATGCCGGCTTATAAAGTATAAACTGCCCTTTGAAAAGCCCTTCAAAGGCATGTTCCTTTGTTTATGCGCAAAAAAACCGTTAAATACATATTATGGATCATCGTTTTATATGGGAAAAGTAAATTTACATTTAGTTCAGTTTAGTGGAGGATGGATATGGCACGGCTTTTTGGTACGGACGGCGTAAGGGGCGTTGCGAATTCAGGGCTTGACTGCAACCTTGCCATGAAAATAGGCGCGGCAGGAGCGCATATAATATCCAGGTCAAATGGCGCTGGCCGCCGCATTCTGGTAGGATGCGATACGCGCAAATCAGGCGATATGCTGTGCGCTGCTCTCATGGCCGGTATCTGCTCGGTTGGATGTTATCCAGTATCAGTTGGGGTTATACCAACGCCTGCAATGGCATATTTGGTTAGGAAATATTCCGCCGATTCGGCCGTTATGATAAGCGCTTCGCACAATACGATGGAATATAACGGAATAAAATGGTTTAACGGCAGCGGCTATAAGCTTACGGATTCAATGGAAGATGAAATCGAGGCTATAATCCGTGAGGGCAGACCTCTTCCGGCCCCTACGGGCAGCCATGTAGGCAAAATAACTGTGGAAAACGGTGCTAGAGAAGACTACATTTCCTTCCTGAAAGGCGCGGTGCGTCCGGAAGGCTATAGCGGCATACGTGTAGCCCTTGACTGCGCTAACGGTTCTTCCTCAGCAATTGCGAGGGAACTCTTTGAATCACTTGGGGCAGAGGTCAGCACCTGTGCCGACGTCCCCGATGGATGCAATATAAACGATGGGTGCGGCTCAACGCATCCTGAACTCATTCAAAGGCTTACTTTGAGTAGCGGCGCTGACGCGGGCTTTGCCTTCGACGGCGACGCGGACAGGGTTATCGCATGCGACGATATGGGCCGCATAGTTAACGGCGATAAACTGATGGGAATATGCGCGGCGCATATGAAAAAAAGCGGCGCTCTCAAAAACAACACCGTCGTAATAACCGTTATGTCCAACATCGGCTTGAAAAAGCGCTTTGAAGAGCTTAATATAAACTATGTGGAAACCGACGTAGGCGACCGGTATGTGCTGGAAGCCATGCTCAGAGGAAACTATGTCCTTGGCGGTGAACAATCCGGCCATGTGATATTTCTTGATAGAAATACTACGGGTGATGGAATGCTTACCGCTGTACAGGCGCTGAACGTACTTGCAAACAGCGGCGCTAAAATGTCTGATTTGGCTGACGAGGTCCCGTCATACCCTCAGGTGTTAATTAACGTTCGCGTTGACGGCGACAGGAATGCGCTGATGACTGACAATCTTGTGCGCAGTTGTGTGAAGGCAGCGTCGGAGCGGCTTGGAGCAGAGGGCCGCATACTGCTGCGTCCTTCGGGAACAGAACCTCTTTTGCGCGTTATGATAGAGGGAAAGCGCAAGGAGGAAATCAGAGAGCTGGCCATGGATATAGCGGGCGTCCTTGTCAAGCATCACGGCGGCACAATTATTTAATAAATGCTTTACAAATGATAAGAGATAAAAAGGAGAACCCTCATGGCATATAGCCAAGAACTGATAAGGAATTTTTGCATCATCGCCCATATTGACCACGGTAAGTCTACGCTGGCCGATAGGATGATGGAGCTGACGGATACGGTGGCGATGCGCGATATGGAGGCTCAGCTGCTGGATATGATGGATATAGAGCGTGAGCGCGGTATAACGATCAAGGCCACTGCCGTTCGCATGTTCTATACCCACTCAAACGGTAAGCGCTACATGTTCAACCTTATCGACACGCCCGGACATGTCGATTTTACTTATGAGGTCTCCCGAAGCCTGGCGGCATGCGAAGGGGCTGTTCTTGTCGTTGACGCGACTCAGGGAATCGAGGCCCAAACGCTTGCCAACGTATACCTGGCGATTGATAATAATCTTGAAATCATGCCTGTAATAAATAAAATCGACCTTCCAAGCGCCAGGCCTGAATATGTAATAAAGGAAGTTGAGGACGTTATTGGTTTGCCGGCCGACGATGCCCCCCTTATTTCCGCTAAGATGGGGACAAATGTGCAGGAGGTGCTCGAGCGGATAGTCGACGTTGTTCCTCCTCCAAGCGGAAACCTTGACGCGCCGCTTAAAGCGCTGATATTCGATAGCATATATGATAACTACAAGGGCGCTCTGAGCTATGTCCGAATAATGGAAGGAAGCGTACGGTCTGGGATGCGGATACGCTCAATGGCTTCAGGCAAGGAATTTGAGGTTACGGAGGTAGGTGTGTTTACGCCATCACTCAAGCCCTCCGATGAACTATGCGCCGGAGAGGTTGGCTACATAGCCGCATCCATTAAGAGCGTGGCCGAAACCAAGGTAGGCGATACTATTACGGATGCGGGAAATCCCGCCAACGAGCCTCTTCCCGGATATAAGCAGGCACAGCCAATGGTCTTTTGCGGTATTTATCCCGCTGACGGCGCTGATTATGACGACCTGAGGGAAGCGCTTGACAAGCTTCTTTTGAATGACGCCTCCCTATCCTTCGAGCCGGAGACGTCACAGGCGCTGGGCTTTGGCTTTCGCTGCGGGTTCCTCGGCCTTCTGCACATGGAAATAATACAGGAACGGCTGGAGCGCGAGTTTGACCTTGACCTCGTCACTACTGCCCCAAGCGTAATTTACAGGGTAAGAACAACTAATGGCGAAGACCTTATCATAGACAATCCAACCAACCTGCCGCCGGTTACGGAAATTGACTTTATGGAAGAGCCGACGGTTGAAGCCCATATAATGACGCCTTCGGATTATGTTGGCGCAATAATGGACCTATGTCAGGAAAAGCGCGGGGTATTCAGGGACATGACCTACATAGAGGAAAACAGGGTCACGTTAATATACGAAATGCCTTTGAACGAGATAATATACGACTTTTTCGATCAGCTAAAATCCAGGAGCAGGGGCTATGCCTCATTTGACTATGAGCTAAAAGAGTATCAAAGATCCGAACTCGTAAAGCTTGATTTTCTCCTTAACGGCGACATCTGCGATGCGCTGTCTACAATAGTTCACAAGGACAGGGCTTATTCCAAGGGGCGGGCGGTTGCCGAAAAGCTCAAGGACGTAATACCGCGCCAGCAGTTTGAAATACCCATACAGGCGGCAATAGGCGGCAAGATTATTGCCCGGGAAACGGTAAAGGCAGTAAGAAAGGATGTTCTGGCCAAGTGCTACGGCGGCGATATAACCCGCAAAAAGAAGCTGCTTGAAAAGCAGAAGGAGGGCAAAAAGCGCATGCGCCAGGTTGGATCGGTCGAACTGCCAAGCGAAGCGTTTATGAGCGTTTTGCGTATAAACTGATGGGCGGCCTTTACGTACACGTACCATTCTGTGTGAGCAAATGCGCCTATTGCGATTTTATATCCTTTTCAGACCACAGCCTCATGGATGCATATATTGCCGCCCTCGTTAAGGAAGCTTCCCTTCGCAGGGCGGCTTTTGGTACGGTTTGCTTTGACACGGTCTTTATTGGAGGCGGCACGCCCTCAATACTTGCGCAAGGCAGGATTGCTCAGATTATTAAAGCGCTAAGAGATAATTTCAGTATTTTAAGCAACGCAGAGATTACGATAGAGGCCAATCCAGGGACCTTGACCCGCGAAAAGCTGAACGAATACATTGACAGCGGGATAAACAGGCTGTCCATCGGACTTCAGAGCGCTGACGAGGATATTTTAAAGCGAATTGGACGCGTTCATAACCTCAAACAGTTTGAGGAAAGCCTGTCAGCAGCGTTAGCGTGCGGTTTTAGCAACATAAACGCCGATATAATGTACGGCCTGCCAGGCCAGGACATGGAACGCTGGATGCGGACGCTTGAGTATATTTGTGGCAGGGATATAACTCATATATCCGCCTATTCGCTGATACTTGAGAAAGGAACCACGCTTTACAACGATTTCCTTTTGAATAACACCCTTCTTCCATCCCCCGACGAAACGGCGGATATGCAGGACGAATGCGTACTATATCTTGCCTCCAAGGGCTATGAAAGATATGAGGTGTCAAATTTTTCTAAACCTGGATGCCAGTGCAGACATAATCTGAATTATTGGGACAATCAGGGGTACTTGGGGCTGGGCCTTGCCGCCCATTCAGCGTTTGATATGGGAGGATGGAGCAGGTGGGAAAATACGGCCGATCTTGAAAAATATATAAAACTAGTCAGTGATGGCGTGCCGCCTGTTGAACGGTTTAACCATATCCCCCAAAGGGAGGAGATGTTTGAATGCGTCATGTTGGGGCTGCGAAAAACAAACGGGCTGAACCCCATTGCTTTTAAAAAACGGTTTAACGTGGAATTTATGGATGTTTACGCAAAGCCGGTAGCAAAACTCTCCCGCGCCGGACTCCTGGTAGCTGGCGCTGACGAAATAAAGCCAACTAAGCGCGGAATGGATATCCTGAACACGGTTTTATTGGAATTTATGCCCTGATTGGACTTGTCGCGGGTATGTTAACCTTGTAAAACACTGGAGATCGATGGTATAATGGCAATAAATTTATTTATGGAGTATGAGTTATATGGACGAAAGAGTATTGCGCTTCTTGGATGATGACGGACGCTTAAAGCAGCTACCGGCAAAGCACGGCGTCAGAATGGGCGTCTATTCGTATCTATTTTGTAAATTCGAGCCCGAAGCCGTTTACACGGAAAAGGAGGTTAACGATCTGCTCAAAGCGTGGAGCACTTATGAGGACTATGTTATGCTGCGCCGTGAACTTGTGGACTATGGGTTCTTGTGCAGAACCGCAAACGGGTCAAGCTATTGGCGCAACCCGGATATGCCGGACAGCCTGCAAAGCGGCGAGTAGCCCTTTTTATAAGCATTTTCATATCCGCCAGCGTGGTTATTGTTTTATATACAGCAAAACATACCGTTTCACTTGCACTTTGTCCATGCTCGTGATATAATGTCCATCAGTCAATTAGGGAGGTTGTATTTTTATGGATACTTTGAACATTATCCTCAATATCGTGCTCATTATCTGCTCGGGCGTACTTGTCCTTTCGGTGCTTTTGCAGTCAACCAAGAGCGCAGGTCTTGGGGGAGCTTTTGGCGGAGACACGCAGTCATTTACAGCGCGTGGCAGGGCGGCAAGCAAGGAAATGAAGCTTCAAAAGCTTACAATAGCTATGGGAATTGTAATAGCGGTTATAGCTATTGCCATGATGATAGTTTCGACAATTACTAACGGTTCTAACAACTCCGAGGCAATGAATATCATCAGCAACATGATGCCCATGTAAATTGTCTTGTTTATCGTTGCACAATGTCTGCGGTGTGCGCTATAACGGCCATGCCGCATTTTGTGTATAACAAATTAACTACGTTTAAGCCTTAATTGTAGGCGGGAGGATTAAATGCCTGTAAAAAAGGGAACCAAGCCAATAGCACAGAACCGTAAAGCGCGGCATGAGTATTTTATAGAGGATACTTACGAATGCGGCATAGCGCTTGTCGGTACTGAGGTAAAGAGCATACGCGGCGGCAAGGTCAACTTGAAGGATGCCTATGCACGCGTTAAGGACAACGAGATGATTGTATATGGAATGCATATAAGTCCGTATGAGCAGGGCAATATATTTAATCGGGATCCGTTTCGCCCACGCAAGCTCTTGCTTCATAAGCGTGAAATCATGAAATTAAAAAAGCTGGCCGAGGCCGACGGATACAGCCTTATCCCCTTACAGCTTTATCTAAAGGATGGGCTGGTTAAGATGGAGCTTGCCGTTGCCAAGGGAAAAAAGCTTTACGATAAACGCCGCGATATTGCAGACAGGGACGCCAAAAGGGAAGTGGACCGCAGGATTAAGGAGCAGCGCTAATGTAGTGCTCCTATAGCTGCCGTCAGTCCCTTAGCGGTTGCCGCTATATCCATAAAGCAGCCGCCGCGCGCTGCGTCCTGGCACTGGCTGATGTCAAGCGGCACATGTATAAAACCAGCGATTGTGCCAGGCAGTTCTTTTGCAGCGATATGAAGCGCACAATACATCACATGGTTGCACAGGTGCGTTCCCGCCGTATATGAAAGTATAGCCGGAATGCCGCAGGTCATAATTGCATCAAGCATCCTTCTCACTGGCAGCGTGCTGAAATAGGCGTCTGGGCCATCCTCTACGATTTTTTTATCCTTTATTATAATTCCGTCATTGTCCGGTACCCTGTAATCATCGATATTAATTGCTATTCGTTCTATTGTAACTGCCTGCTTGCGCCCGTCCTGGCCCGTACATATAACCGCGTCCGGTGCAATGGCATGCATTCGCTCATTTAGTATCGGTACGGCTTTGTCCGATACGGGCAGCAGCAATTTGTGTATATCAATATCTCCCACCCTGTCCGGAGTTAGCTTTACCGCTTCCCATGAAGGATTTAGGGTTGAATTCCATGGTTCAAATCCTGTAAGCAGCAATTTCATCATCATATCTCCTTATAGATCAATCCTGCCTATATTTCCCGCGGAATAAAAAACTGCCGCGCTCATCTTTTAAGTACGGACTTTATGTATGCCTTCAACTGCTCCACTGATTGCTCAAAGGCCTGGGTATGGCTTGAGCTACCCTGTGCGCTTTCGGGCCGCCCTCCCCCTTTGCCGCTGAAAAGAACGTTGACCGTTTGGCAAAGGTCCCTCATGCTCATCTCTACGCCAGATGAACGCATGAGCCTGTAGTGGATCATCCCGTTCATCTGTCCAAACAGTACCGCTATTGTCCTTTCGTGTTTGCACAGTTGCTCCGCCAGCATTCCCAGGTCATCCTTAAGCACTTCCCCCTCATAGGAAACGGCAAGGGTGACGCCACCTAGGGTTTCAGCGTCGCCTAACAGCTCGCCGGCACGGTAAACCGCATGCTGGTATGCTAGTCGCTTTAAAGCATGCTTTGAAGCGGAGAGTTCATCCATCTGCTTTAAAACGGCCTCGTTTACATTCTGCCATTTCGTGCTGTAGGCCCTGGCAAGTACATTGATCATGTTCTGCTTTTCTCTATAATCCTGCAGCGCGCGCTTCCCGCATTTCAACCATATTCTAATTCCAGACTTATACTTTACATGATCGGTAAATTTTATTATTCCTACCTCGCCTGTATTAAGCGTGTGCGTACCACAGCATGTGCATGAATCTATACCATCAATGCTTACAAGCCTTATACCGCCCTTTAACCCCTCCGTGCGCTTGCGGAGCGGTATCGCATCAAGCTCATCGTAGGTAACTAAACGGCTTATGACTTTGATATTTCTATATATAGCCCTGTTTGCTTCCTCTTCAAGCCGCATTAGCTGTTCATCCGTCAAAATTTTATCAAAATCTATTGTAACGTAGTCTTGTGCCATATGAAAGCCTATGTTTGTTGTATCAAACAGCTTCTTTGCGATTCCGGATACAATATGCTCGCCCGTATGCTGCTGCGAATGATCAAACCTTCTTTCAAGGTTAAGCCGTATCGTTACATGCTGTCCTTCTCTAAATTCCCCATCGGTAAAAAGCCATACATCGTCCCCTGAGTCACGCGCGCTTATAACCCTGAATTTATCCATAAACCCCGTATCAGACGGCTGGCCTCCGCCCTCCGGAAAAATCACAGTTTGGTCCACTAACGCCTCATAGCCGCCGTTAACCGCGATGCAATCCGTAACCACCGCATCGCATTCACTCATATATGGGTTATGATAGTATAGTCTCTTAGTCATCCGCAACCTCCTTGGCAATATCCTTAAAACCCTTACCAATTACCTCTGTTGCGTTGAACATAATTAGGAACGCGCCAGGATCTACACGCTTGATCAGCTTAAGAGTTAAGGACACATCGCCCTTTCTAGCCACGGTCATTAGCATCTTCTTATCCTCATGGGTGTAGCCTCCCCTCACCCTTATTTCCGTAACTCCGCGGCCCATCTCCTCGGCCAGGGCGTGAAGTATGGCCTCGGCACGGTCGGTTATTATGAAAAATACCCTAGCATAATCAAACCCCTGCATGACCGCGTCTATAACCTTGCCCATAACAAATATGCTTATCCCCGAATATAACGCAACCTCTATATCTCCAAATATAATCACTGCAACCAAAACAACTACAGCATCCACAGCCATCATCAGGGAGCCTGCGCGTATTCTTGGGAATTTGACTCTAAGTACCATGGAAACCGTATCAGTCCCACCTGTTGCAAGTCCGCGCATAAACAAAATAGCAACGCCTAGACCTATTGCCGCGCCGCCCATCACGGCAGCAAGAAGCAAATTGTCAGTATGAGTATATAGGTTAGGGATAAGCGAAACCAGCTCAATGCTTCCTGAGTATGCGACCGCAGTGGTCACTGTAGTTATCAATGCTTTTAGACCGAACATCTTCATTGCGATAAGTATTATCGGCACTTGCATCGCAAAGGTGAGTACACCTACGCCTACGCTAACCCCCAAGGTCTCGCTGATAAGATAGGAAAAAGCCGTAGCCAAACCCGATAGCCCTCCCGGGGCTATATTGTTCGGAATTGTGAACATTACCATGCCAAACGCCATGATCATACATCCAAATATTATGGATACCGCATCCCACATATAATCAATGAATGATTTTTTTTGCTTCAACTCCATATTGCGCACCTTTTTATAGATTATAGGCCGTTTATTACCCACAAAAATATTGCCCCAAAACCCGTTTGAGGCAATGCTTCATTTTCTAAATTGATGTCTGTATAAGTCGGGCATTCCCAAGCTTTTGGCGCCATATAATGAGCTTTGCTCTGAGGTGGGCATCTATTTCCTCGTCGCTCATATCATCATTAGGCAAATAAGTCTCAAGTATCTCGAACTCAAGATGACCCTCATTCTTATTATAGGACTCCTGCAATGGCTTATAAGAACAGGCATTCAATTTCAGTTCAAATTCGAGTCTCTTTCTTGTGCCCTCCAAATTATGGGAAAATCCAACGTATGACCATCCATCATCGCTGTAGAGACGGTAAATGCCTGTTATAAGCCTCTTCATAATCAGGAGCTTGACTTATTGGTACCAATGTAACGAATCCTTGACGAATATTTCTTTACCGATACCTCTTCAAGCCATTTTTTTACCTGTTCATTAAATATTTCATTCTCTTTATCGGTGAGAAGCTTCTCGTGTATCTCTTCAGCCAACTCATCATCAAAATCAAGAGTTCTGCTTTCTACCTTTTCAACAAGCATAATGTAATGATATCCTGCCTCCGTCTCAACGCGGCCCGATATATCGCCAACCTCTTTAAGCTCTAGAGCCGCTTCCGCAAAACCTTCGTAATATTTGTCTATTATGCTCTCGTGTACAAGGTAACCCTCTTCTGCGTAATTTGAGCCTTCTTCCATGCCTGGGTCTTCGCCATACTGTTCAATAAGCTTATTGAATTCGTCAATGTCAATATCGTCCTTATCAAGTTTTGACTCCAACTCAGCCGCAATAGCCTCAACATCCTTCTTTTCCTCTTCATCGTCGCTTTGTACAGGAGTACTCGACGCGCCCGCCTCATCTGGGAATTTAATGAGTATATGCTTAACTTTAATATAACCCTCGGGTATATAAATAGGTCTTACAGTTGAACTTCCTTTAATGTATGCGTCATGTGCCGTATAATAATCTTCGGGAGCCTTATCGTAGTCCTCCTTCTGCTTGGTAACCTGCTCGTCATAATAAGCCTTCACCTCATCATCGTTTACAGAAGCCGAGCTTTTTACCTGCTCTGTCATCTTCTCCGATAATTTGGATTCGGTGTAGCTTTCCCTGAGGTTGGATACATACTGATCGTATGTCATACCGTTTGCCTTAAGATCAGCTTCCAGAAGTTCCATTTCCTTGTTCCTGATTTCGGTTTCGTCAGTAATACTCGGATCCACCTTGGAACTATATCCTGAAAGAGCGCCCTCAATAGCATCGTCTATTGACTTTTGTATGTCCGCTTCATCTTCCTCGGTTAAAGTAATATTGCTTTGCTTTGCTTCGTATAATACGACTGCACTCGAAACAAGCATGTCCATAATATAATCCTGAAATTTATGTAAACCCTCAGTCGTGCTTACATCATAGCCCATCCATGTTGCAAACATCGCATAGTTATTGTATGTTGAATAGTAATCAGAATAGTATATCTTTTCACTACCTACCTGAGCAATAACAGGGTCCTTTACGGCCGCGGAACAACCGGAGAGTATGCCCAACGCGATTACAAGCGCCATAACTAATGCTACTGTACGCGCTGCGATATTCCTTTTGGTCGTCATAATAGTTCTTTCTCCTTTGCAGTTACGTTTAACATACGTGCATATATTCATTACACTCCGATTATTTTATATAATTAACGCGGCTATGTCAACCTACAAAGAGAATATAAGGCAAATATTTAAAAATGCCGTCCCATAGTTGCTATACTGAGCGGTTTTACGCATTATATTATACTATTAGTATATATTTTTGCTGCTAGTTCAAACATATTCTCCCAGCACATAATATCAATGTATAATGTTTATATCCCATATTTTTAGGAGGTACTTAATATGAAGGTTCTACTTATAAATGGCAGTCCCCATTCAAAAGGATGTACCTATACTGCGTTAAGCTATGTTGCTGAAAGTCTAAATCAAGCAGATATTGACACAAGTATTTTTCACATAGGCGATAATGCATTCAGAGGATGCAGTGGATGCGGAGCATGCAGGGATAGGAATAGATGCGTTCATAACGATTTGGTTAATGAGGCATTGGTGGTAATGGAACAGTCGGATGGACTGGTAATAGGATCGCCGGTATACTATGCTTCATCAAATGGAGCGTTATCCTCTTTTTTAGATCGGATGTTTTATGCAGGCAACTGTTTTTCATTTAAACCTGGCGCTAGTGTAGTATCCGCGAGGCGTGCCGGAACTACCGCTACGCTTGATCAGCTAAACAAGTATTTTAGCATTTCAGGTATGCCGATAGTATCTTCAAACTACTGGAATATGGTTCACGGAAACAACGCTGCAGAAGTGGTTCAGGATACTGAAGGCGTTCAGATCATGAAAACGCTAGGTAAAAATATGTCATGGTTGCTTAAATGTATTGAATTTAGTGTCAAAGCGGGGGTTTTGCCGCCTAAGCCGGAAAAACGAATATACACAAACTTTATACGCTAAACGCGGTAACGGTCCGCCTTTAATATTATTGAAAACTAAACGTTGGCTGGGATCTAATAATCCGATATCGCCTTGTGTTAAAGCGCCTAATTATCTTAGATTCCATGGCTAGTTCCGCTATGGGGAAAAGGCACAGCGCCAAATATCATAAAATTTAGCTGGATAAAAACAAAATGAGAGGGAATAAAAAAAGTTGGAAAGTTGAGCAAGCATTGCAAAAAAAGCGAGGTAATAGTCTCCTCTTTCACATTTCACAATTAAAAGGACATCTGTTTGACGCAAAGCTTTATATTGGTTTGTGGAAAGATTTCTGAAGCATTCGATTGGGAGAGCGGTATGGCTATATCTGAACGAGGAAAAACGAAAAGAGAATCAAAATTTATGCAACTATTTGAGTGGAATGAGTGGTGAAGTACGCTCGCTCAGAGTTCTAAGCCTTTAGGGGATCAAAAAGCAAGCAGATAAGCTGTTGCTTTCTCTTTCCGTAAATCAAGTTGGGCCGTTATCCGTGCCAGCCTCAGAGTTTTTAACACTAAAACTATTATTGGGCTTGTCTTATGGATTCAATATCCAATCGTTCCGTGAGATAATCTTCAGACCCACGATTAGAGCTGCGTGGGACAATTTTTTATAATCAAGGACCATTGTCTTTCTTTTAAAACCGTTATGTGATAGGCTTATCATTTGACAGGCTTTAGACCTCCTTTGTTTTTGATGCGGTTGGTGAACCAACATCATTCTATCATTGTAGATCCTCTATTATAAATATTTTATTTTCACCAGCTTAGCTGGTGGTTTATTGTCGCCTAAGCGCCAAAAAAAAGAAGCGTGAGATGAACTCACGCTACTTCGTTTGTAACCGGCAGCTGCCTATCTTCCCAAGCCGTCGCCAGCTCAGTATTTTCGGTGTTTAAGGGCTTAACTACTGTGTTCGGTATGAGTACAGGTGGATCCCCTTAGCTTAACCACCGGTTTGGTAAGGCGCGCTTTCCCAGAACGCCTTGAAAACTGCATATTCTCTCGTAATCCGCTTCCTTGATCAAGCTTTCGACCTATTAGTATCGGTCAGCTGCATACGTTACCGTACTTCCACCTCCGACCTATCAACCTTGTAGTCTTCAAGGGGTCTCTCTTCATTCCTGAATAGGAGATCTTATCTTGAGGTCGGCTTCACGCTTAGATGCCTTCAGCGTTTATCCGTTCCGCACTTGGCTACCCGGCCGTGCCGCTGGCGCGACAACCGATTCACCCTTGGTGCGTCCATCCCGGTCCTCTCGTACTGAGGACAGCTCCTCTCAAATCTCCTGCGCCCACGATGGATAGGGACCGAACTGTCTCACGACGTTCTGAACCCAGCTC
>URFJ01000019.1 GCA_900547135.1 uncultured Eubacteriales bacterium
TCAACCGTTAGACGGTAGTCGTAATTTGTAATTGTCCAAGATTCATAGGGGTTACCTTCAAGCGGCTCCTCCTGTGTATTATAGTTTAACAGCGCATCCTGGTTTAGATAATCCTCGGCAAAGAATTTTGTTAGCTCCAGCTTGGAACCACTTTGCAGTATGCATTCGGCGCGAAGCTCCATGCCTTCCGTTACGACTATGTACATGTTGCTTATATAAAGCGCGGTAATCGTAATCCCGACGGCAAGCGTAGCGACAAATACAAGTATCAGCGCGCATTTGAGAAAGTACCATACGCTGCGCTTGGCTAAAACATATTTGTTTCTGGGCATATACGCCTCCTTAAGATCATCGGATGGAACGCGGCTGCACAGTCCATACAAAAATGCCGCAAATCCTTGCGTTATAATAACATATTGAGATGTGTGTTGCAACAAGACGGAGTTTTACTGCCGCACTAAATACCGCTTATTCCCATTCCCAGCCGAAATAATCGCATATTCCATCCGCAATAGCGGTTGCCAGCGTCTTATGATAGTCGCCGCTTTGCAGCAGCAGTTCTTCGTCAGGGTTTGTTATGAACCCGCATTCTACAAGCACGGCGGGCATTGGGGCGGTGCTCAGGACATAAAGCTGGTCGCTGCTTATCTGGCGCGTACCGCGCGTAATCTCGTTCATTTGATCCTGGATCCGCGAAGCAAACGCCTTTGATATGCGGGAACCCTCCTGATAGAACACCTGGGGCCCCCATACCGAGCTGTCATCAGGGAACGCGTTCATGTGTATGCTTACAAGGGCCGCGCAGCCGCTGCCGTTAATCAGCGTTCGCCGCTGGGCCATATCCTCTTCCTTTGTGTCCCCAATTGCCCCGTATCCGGCGCGCGTCATCTTTGTGGGAATGCCGCGCGCGTTTAATTCATCAATAAGAGCCTGGGCCATTCTTAAGTTCATGTCCGATTCAAGTGCGCCCGTATTTGGAGCAATGGCGCCTGGGTCAGCCCCACCATGTCCGGGGTCGATTATAACCCCGTCGGCCAAGTCGAATTCGCCGCCCGTGCCGGAGGTTTCGTTTATTATGAGAACCGCCGCCATTACGAGCACGGCTGCAAGTAGGATTATTCCCACGATCAATAGTGATTGAACGTAGTATGCCTTTTTGTTCAATTTGGCTCCTTTCCTGGAGTCAGGTGTAGTTTGACGCTTCCCCAATGGCCCGGCGTTAGCGCAATCCTTCCCCAATACGTAACATAACAACATCACTATTATATCATGAATTTATCCCATGCGTTTTAGAAAATGCGTTCCATACCTACAAAATTTTAGTATAGGTTTTTTCAGCATTTACTGCAAAGGCAATCCTTTAGCGCGTTTTACCATGATAATTTTATCATATTTGCCAAGAAAATCGTATTTAAACTTGAACACTTCGAGTTATACTCAAGCTTGCAATGCATCCGTTTAAGCTTTTAGAGGCGTTTCGTCCTCGCTAAACCCCATTTATACTTGATATTTAAACGTTGAAGCCTTAAAATGGAAAGAAGACGATTTTTAGATCGTTTATTATGAAAGCGGCCGTTTATTTATGAAAAAATTGATTGTACCATCCTTAATACCCATGTTTGTGCTGATAGCCGCCGGTGCGGCGCTTTTGGCAACCTTCGGCCACAAAATAATTGCGCTGGTATTTGTGGCGTTGGGAGCCGCGGCGGCCATGGCGGCGCTACTTGGCATAAAGCTTTACAGGCGATCAATCGCCGACGAGTACGACGATATATTCAATCAAAACTCAATAGCGTCCGCCAGGATTATTAACGACCTTAACGTACCATGCCTGATTTTCGGTAACGACGGGCGAATCATATGGAGCAACGGTTCGTTCAAGAGACTTTACAGCGGTTCCCGCATTACGGACATAGTTCCGGACCTAAATCCTCAGGCGCCCAACCAGGCGCAGGTATGCGAGTATAGCGGCCGCAGCTTCCAGCTGTTCAACATACCGGTTGAGCGGCGCAATTCAGGCCCGCGCAGGCTTACCTTCCAGTATTGGATAGACAGGACCGAGGCGCTGCATTACTCTAGGGTTTTTGAAGAGCGCATGCCGATAGTCGCGCTTATATACGTGGATAATTACGATGACCTTATCGCGGATAAGCAGTTTCGCAGGTCAGCAGTAATGGCAGAGGTAGAGCAGAAGATAGCTGAGTTTACGCAAAGCGCCGAGGGTATATACCGACGCTATGACAACACCAAGTTCATTATGGTGTTTGAATCCATTTTTCTCAGAGAGATAGAGAAAAACCGCTTCTCGATACTTGAATCAATCCGCGATATCAACACGGGCACGCCACTGCCGGTAACGCTGTCGGTAGCTGTTGGTGAAGCGGACAGGATATTGGCATCCGACGAGTCGGCCAGGCTGGCGATGGAGCTCGCCCTTGGCCGGGGCGGCGACCAGGCGGTGGTTAAGCGCGGGGCAACGTATGCGTTTTACGGCGGCAAGCGGCAGATTACTTCAAAGAGTTCAAAGGTTAAGACCAGGCTGTTTGCAAAAGCGCTCCGCCAGATGATGGAGAACGCTACGGACATTTATATAATGGGACACCGCAATCCCGACATGGATTGTATGGGCGCGGCGCTTGGGCTTATGCGCTGCGCCAGGCATATAGACAAGCGCGCTTATTTTGTACTGGACGAGTCAAACTCAATGATAGAGACCGCGCTTATCACCATGCGGTCAACGCCAGCATACAACGACCTTGTAAAAACGCCGGATAGGGCGATGGAAATGCTCAGGGAGGGTTCAGTGCTTATAGTGGTAGACACCCAGCGTGAGGGTTCCGTTATGTCGTCGGAGCTATTAAAGCGCGCGGGAAAAACTGTGGTTATCGACCACCATAGGCGCGCCGTGGATTCAATCGCGGACGCCACGCTCAACTATCTTGAGGCCGGAGCGTCGTCCGCGTGCGAAATGGTTACGGAAATAATGCAGTATTTCGATGAAAACCTGCGCCCAACCGCTTTTGAATGCGGCACGCTGCTTGCGGGAATCACCGTGGACACCAAGAGGTTCGCGTTCAACACCGGCTCAAGAACATTTGACGCGGCTAGCTATCTCAGGCGCAATGGAGCGGATATCAGGGCGGTAAAGCTGATGTTCCAAGATGATATGAGCACCTATAAAGACCGTGCCAGAGTGGTCCAGAACGCTGAGCTTCAAAAGGACGGCGTGGCGATATCCGTATGCCCCGAGGACGTGAGGAATGCCGGCCTTATAGCCGCTCAGGCTGCTGACGAGCTGATTTCAATAAAGGGAATCCGCGCTTCATTTGTTCTATCCTACGGAAAGGACGCTATAATAATAAGCGGCAGGAGCATCGGCAATATAAACGTACAGCTCATCCTTGAGAAGCTGGGCGGCGGCGGGCACCTTACCGTCGCGGGCGCGCAGATCAAGGGCGTTTCAATGCCTGACGCTATTAAAGAGCTGAAATCAAGCATTAACGAATATTTTAATGAAAACCCGATTGACAAATAATATATAGATCAGCTCAAAACGGAAGTGAGCGGTTGGAGGGGGCTTGACTCATATGTTAAATTACGATTACAATAAATAAAATAAAGGAGGATGCGCACAATGAAAGTTCTATTGCAGCAGGACGTCAAAGGCAGCGGCAAGGCGGGCGACATTGTAAACGTCAGCGACGGTTATGCCCGTAATTTCCTCATTCCAAAGGGGCTTGCAATCCCCGCCGACGCGCAGTCGATAAACGCGGCCAACATCAGCAAGCGTGCGGCCCAGCACAGAAAGGATATGCAGCGCAAGCGCGCGCGCGAACTTGCGGACGACATGAGCGGCCTGACCGTGAGGATATATTCCAAGGCCGGTGAAAATGGACGTCTGTTTGGATCCGTAACCAACAAGGAGATATCCAGGGCCTTAAAGGAACAGTTTGATATTGAAATAGATAAGAAGAAGATTTATCTCGACGAACCGATACGCAGCCTTGGCATTGTAAACGTCAGGGCACACATGTATGAGGACGCGGCCGCAAAATTCAAGGTAGAGGTGCTGCCCTCCAACCCTGAGTAACGGGATATTAGCTCTTTGCTGGAGGAATGTTGATTGAGTAGCTAACGCGTAATGCAAGGGGCTTTCCTTTATGGGATATTCGGTATACCAAAAGGCGCCGCCGGCGCCTTTTGGTCCCTATGGGCAGTGGCTGGACATAGCCCCGATAGCCTATATTGATTGCAATAATTAGCGCGGGCAGCTAGCCGGCGTATTTACGGAGGGATAAAGCATTGGAGCAGCAGGACGCCAGGCAGGCGATACCATTCAGCATAGAAGCTGAGAAATCCGTGCTGGGCAGCATGATGCTCTCGCACGAAGCGGTTGATCTGGCGGCGGAGACGCTGAGCGAGGACGATTTTTACCTGGCCCAGCACCGCCGGATTTTTTCGGCTATGGCAGCCATACAGAAAAAAAACGAGGCCGTGGACGTGGTAACCCTTATGGAGGAGCTGGACCGTCTTGGACAGACGGAGGCTGTGGGGGGGATCGAATATATAACGGAGCTGTCCCTGTTTACACCCGCGTCCGCAAACGTACAATATTACATTCAAATAGTTGAAGAGCGCAGTATAATGAGGCGCCTTATGTTTGCAGGAAGCGAGATAACAAAGGACGCGTCCGAAGGTAAGAAGGAAATAGAGGCGATGCTGGATGACGCGGAGAGGCGCATTTTCAACATATCCATGAGAAAGAACTCCGACACCCTTCTGCCAATACAGGCTACAGTACATGAAAGCTATAGCCGAATAGGGGAGATGATGCGCCTTAAGGGAAGCATAACCGGCGTCCCAACCGGATTTGCCGATTTAGATAAGCTCACGTCCGGAATGCAGAAGAGCGACCTTATCATCGTCGCGGGCAGGCCCTCCATGGGAAAAACCGCCTTAGCGCTGAATATAGCATCAAACGCGGCGCTACGCGGAAATAGAACCGTGGTTATCTTCAGCCTTGAGATGTCGCGAGAGCAGCTTGTCATACGATTGATGAGCTCGGAGGCGCTGGTGGACATGCAGGCCCTGAGGAGGGGGGAAACGGGCGAGGAGGAGCTTATCAGGCTGGCGGAAACGCTTTTGCCGCTTTCTGACGCCAAGATCTTTATAGACGATACGGCCAACATTTCCGTTGCCGAAATTCGTTCAAAATGCAGGAGGTTAAAGGCGCGAAGCGGCCTTGATATGGTAGTTATAGACTACCTTCAGCTTATGAAAACAAAAAAAGGAGGGGACAACCGCGTTCAGGAGATATCCGAGCTTACCAGAGCGCTTAAGATACTTGCGCGTGAGCTGGACGTCCCGATACTGCTGCTTTCCCAGCTATCAAGGGCGGCTCACAAGGTAAAGCCCACCATGGCGCATCTGAGGGAGAGCGGCTCCATTGAGCAGGACGCCGATATCGTAATGCTAATATACAGGGCTGCCGTATATGAGGAAACGGACGACAATACCGCGGAAATAATCCTAGCCAAGCACAGAAACGGTCCAACCGGAACCGTAGAGCTGATTTGGAGGGGCGAGTACACCAGATTTGACAACAAGGCCGTAGAGGACAGGGAGTTTTGATAGCATTAAAACTATTAATACCGTATTATTTTGGTCTTACTAAGCTGTAAAGGCCTTTTTAGCGGACAGCAAATACATGTGTTTCGCGGCAGTTTCGCTGTACAAGGCCTTGCCATCAATATCTATTTGCCAGCTCACGGGGTTTTAGCCCATTTCGCTTTGCTATCATTCTCCAGGTTTTTTCTGCCGCAATCTTATATAAAAACCTTGGAAAATTGGGCGACGCAAATATGTTTTCGCCGGAACGTCCCTCCTCTATATTTCGGGCAAGCGTCATAAGCGCGCCGGTTACGTTCTTTCTTGGGCCAAGTCCGGCTGGAACCTTGTTAAGCGAGGGAAGCATTCCTCCAGCGCCTATTCCAACGCCCTGCCCTAAGCGTGCGCCCGACTTAAGGCACCAGTTGCGTATAATTGACAGCGCGTGCCTGTTCTGGTGCCCCTCGTAAAAGCCGCAGTTCGAAACAGCGTATACCATTGGCCTGTCACCGGATCCTGTCAGCGCATTCTCAATGTATTTCAGACAAGATAGCAGATGTGAGGGCGCCCCGTCAATATATAGGGGGAACATAAAGACTATGGCGTCATTCCCTAAAATTTCGCCTGCGTGCGAGGCCTGTTCCGCGCTTGGGAAATGGTAATCAGCTATTGAACATCCTGACAGCAGACCCTTCAATTCAGCTTGTAAAAACCCTGAGGCGCTGTTTTTAGCCTTTGGGCTGGCGTTAACCAATGCGACCTTCAAAGTAGCCTCCATTCATAAGCTCACCTATTGTAGTAAAATTGACAAACCCCAATGCTGCGCGCATGTTCAGAGCGTTTGCACAGACCAAGCCGACGGCCGTGGTTTTTTCATCCTGGGTTATGTCTTCGCCATAAAAACAGACGTTTAAATTTATTGTGTTGTCATAACGGCGTTTATGGTGCATCTCCCCGTTTCTTATTTCAAAATAAGGATGTACATAAGAGATGCTTCTATCCATCACATTTTTAACGAATGCGCTGTAGCCGCCGTAAAGGCATTCGCTGATGATAAGCAGGTTTGAGCACTGGGAAAGCAATCCGCCGATATGTTCATAGCCGTCCTTTATCACGCACTCGGAGGGCGTTTTTATCCAGCACCCAAAGCATCCAATACAGTTTTTAATCTTCCCGTTATCGGATATCACCGTATCGTCCTTTATTCCGGCAAGTACCGCTTCAGCCTGCGCTTTGCTCAAGTCGTGAATGATCATTGCAATGCCTCCTTGGGTTTATAAAAGCGAGTTCTCGACGGCCGTTAGCTTATGGTGCAGCTGTTAACGCGCTCTTTTTTCTCCGCCACGATAACGTCAATGAATTAAATCCTATGGCAGTATGCAATTACTAAATTATATTATACTTGATCATAGATCTGCTGTAAACAATCCGGGCCTTGAAATTCAGTTCGGTCAGGCTGGTTTAAACCCAAGCGCTGTCCATATTTGCAGTCATTATTCTTAACCCGTAACCCAGCGGAATACGGCCCAAGCGGACGCATACGTGCACAAACAGGCCATAAAGGTTCCTGACGCCTAGTTTTCGGTTATTCCGGTTTGACTATGATCCGACGGCTTCAGCGCGCTTATCTTATACGATATGGCCGCTCCGGCTGCAAAGGCGATAAAGCTGATAAGGCCGTCCATATTAAACGAAAACCCTGGGAAGATAAATACAATCGAGCCGGTTACGAAACCGAGTATAACATAATACGTATATCCGTAGAACCTGTCGAGCAGAAGCTTTATCAGCTTTGAGATGAGTACTATGCCAAATACGGCGCCTATAATAAACGGTATCAACACCATAATGTTCAAAGATGAAACCGCGTTGATTACAGCGTTATATACCCCAAGCATCATCATTATCATCGATCCGCTTATACCAGGCACCACCATGACCGCAGCGGCTATCATACCATAAACTGCAATCAGCAGATATTCGAGCAAAGACATACCAAAGGCCTCTACTGGCACAATCGACTGTAACTGTGAACTCAAATAGGCAAGCATAAGCATGAATGCCAGCGTAATCAGAAATCCGATTAAATATTTGCCGTTAAACCCCTTGTGATTGGCTTTTCTGAATATCAGCGGCAGGCTGCCGGCAATCAATCCCAAAAAACAGAATAGCGTCGGCATATAGTGGGCCACGAGAAGGTATTTAATAAGATTGCTAAGAAGCAGTATGCCCGTTAAGGCGCCCAAAATCACGGGCAACAAAAAAAGCAGGTCCTTTTTGAGAACACTCCATTTTTTTATATTCTTGAACAGGCTGCTTATTATGCTGATTATTCTTTCATATATTCCGGTTATAACGGCCATGGTTCCTCCGCTCAAACCGGGTATGATATTAGCCACGCCCACGATAGTGCCAATTGAAAAAATCACAAGAAGGAAGATCATATAATTCCTCCAGTTAAAGCCAATAATAAATAGGTATTTTGAGTACTATTACATGGGTTCAATAAATTTTAACATTTGAATACTGCAAATTATGATTTCTACCCATACACACCGGCACACGATTGCGCAGGCATGCCTTATGCGGGGCAGTCTTATGGATAGAGAGCGTTTAAAGCCGCGCATCAACAAGAATTCAGCGTTAATAATGCCAACAAAATGCTAAATTTTATTGACTAGCTGTCAAGAACCCGATATAATCAATAAGCGTTGGTTTGTGTCCACGCGCAATTTAGCATGGAATGGGGCCGGGTTCTTTTGGAACACGCCCTTTTCATAGATCAACATAATTAGAAAACGAGGTGTATCACAATGATTAATACCTATCAGCCTAAAAAAAGGCAGAGAAAAAAGGTTCACGGGTTCCGTCAGCGCATGAAGACGAAAAACGGAAGGAACGTGCTTGCACGCAGAAGGTTAAAGGGCAGGAAAAGGCTGTCCGCTTAAAATAAGCGGATGTCTTACGGCGCGCTGCTGCGTTTGAACAGGGGAGGCCGCCGGTGAACGGATATTGTATAGCCGGCGGCATACGGAGGATTGCAGCCTGTCAGGATGATTTTCCAGAATAGCCGGACTGTATTTGTATATGCTTCAGGCTGCAGCAAACCGAAAATCGGCCGTTTGCAGGTGGAATTGCCGAATTTTGGATTGAGCTTCAGGCTGTCAATGAAAAAACATTTTTGAAAGGGTAAAGTGAAGCGCTGTTTTTCTCTTAAGCGAAATAAAGAGTTCCGTTATGTTTACCGTGCAGGCAGGTCACAGAAATGCCGGGCAATGGTTCTGGTATGGCAGCGTGCCCGCCACGGCTCAATCCGCGTTGGGTTTTCAGTAAGCAAAAAAATTGGAAACAGCGTAACGAGAAACCGGGTTAAGCGTCGGCTAAGGGAAGCTTTTGCTCCTATGCTGGACGAGCTAAAGCCCGGCTATAGCCTTATATTCATTGCACGCGACGCGATTAAGGACATGGCGTTTGAAGATGTCAGGGCTTCTGTAAGGTATCTGTTGGAAAGCGCGTCATTGATTATAGACGGCGGAGGCGGGGCTTGAAAGGAATCCTTTTAGGCCTGATCGAGGGCTACAGGCGGTTTGTATCGCCGCTTCTGCCATCGTCGTGCCGGTATATTCCATCCTGTTCTCAATATGCCATGGAGGCGATACGGCGCTATGGCGCATGGCGGGGGCTTTTGCTTGGCGTTCGCCGGATACTAAGATGCAATCCGTTTATGGCAGGAGGATATGACCCGGTGCCTGACGAATGGACGCACAAAACGAAGACCACTAAAAAAACCGATTGAAGCGGCCAAGGCCGGCTCATGACGAATAATTACGAAAGCGAGGACGCATCTTGGAGGGCGCATTTTTTCTTACAAACTGGTTTCTGGAAGGTATGAAATGGATATTTCAAAATGTTGCCTTTCAACATACCGTACTTACCATAATCATCTGCACGCTGGTGCTTAAAGGCATCACCCTGTTTTCAGATATAAAGACGCGTAAATCAACATCTAAGATGGCGGCGTTGCAGCCGGAACTGGATAAAATCAACTCGAAATACAGGGATAATCCCCAAAAGCTGCAGATAGAACAGCGTAAACTTATGAAAACAGCGGGGGTCAGCATGTGGAGCAGCTGCCTTCCGATGCTTATCACGCTTCCCTTGTTTATATGCTTCTTTAATGCGTTTCGCTATTGGGGACATGAGCAGATGGTAGAGCTGCTGCTTACGGCCAACTCTGATATGGACGCGGCAAAGGAGATGTTCCTAAGCTTCAAGTTCCTCTGGGTTAATAACATCTGGCAGGCTGACAACGGAATGTCTCCCGTCATCATGGGCGCACAGTCGTTCCTTCAAACTGCCGATCTGCCAAAGCTGCTGTTATTCAAATCAAATCCCGAAATGCTAACGGTGTTTGAGAACCTGGGAATGGCGGTAAGGAGCAGCATGGTTGTTGACGGGGAAGTCCAGACGATATGGAATTTCATCTCAAGCCAGGGAGCTATAGCTAAGTATAACGAGCTTACAGCCCCGCTTTCCGAACTCTACGCAGGATACAATAACGGGTGGTTCCTGTTGCCCCTGCTGGCGGGAGGTTCGATGTTTATGGCCTCAAAACTGACGCAGCCTAATCAGAAAGCGGTGGGTCAGTCAGCTACCCAGCAACAGCAATCAGGAAAGATGATGATGTATATTTTCCCCGTGATAAGCTTTATAGCGTGTTTGAGCAATAACGCGGCTTTTGCCATCTATTGGCTTTTGAGCAATGTAATAATGATAGTAATAAACTTGGTACTCAATAAGAAATATCCGCGCGTTGCCATGGCGGATGTTAAAGGGGGCAAATAATGGATATGAAATCCATAGAGGTCAGCGGTAAAACCGTTGACGAGGCGATTTTTAAGGGATTGCAGCAGCTTGAGATTTCCATCGACGAGGTCGAGATTCAAATTATAAAGCAGGAGACAAAGGGTATATTGGGTTTTGGAGCCAAACCAGCCATTGTAAGGCTTGTTCAGAAAGCGGCTGAGGAAGTGGCGGTTCCGGACTTTTCCGAGTTGTCCCGAAGGTACGAGCGCGGAGGCGGCGAGCGTGGCAGGCGCGACAGCAAACCTTCTGAGCGCGGGGATGAGCTGAAAAGGAAAAAAACGGAAAGACCAAAGCAGAATAAGGACTGCACAGGCGTCGGCGCGGCTGCACCTGCCCGCCGGTCCCCCGAAAAGGCTTCTGAGCGGGATTTTAGTAATGAGTCAAAGCCTGCTACGGGAGAACAGAATTTAAGGGCTAAGGAACAAAAACAACAAAGGGAAAGCGTTGAAGGCGACAATGCCCAGCGTACAGAGAAGGGCGCCGAGCTTCAAAATGGCGGTGATGGAACCGTTAAGAGTACTGGGCCGGTCAATCAGGACCGCAAAAATGAAAGAACCAGGCCGGCTGAATGGAAGCCTGATAACAGATCCAACAATGCAGCGAGTATTGGCCTCGAGGAGTGCGAATACAGTGTAAAAGCTGCGCAGGATGAGCCTGGAGCGGTATTTTTGGCTGAAACGGTAAGGCTAATGGGGATTGAAGGCGAACTGAGCGCGTATGCGGACGATGAAGCTCTAATGATACGTATAAACAGCAGCGCCAAGGGGGTCTTAATCGGTTACAGGGGCGAAACGCTGGATGCGCTTCAATATATTACGTCGCTTGTGACAAACAAGAACCGCCGTGAATCGGGCTATCGCAGGGTAACCGTGGATACGGAGGGATATAGAAAAAAGCGGGAAGCAACCTTGACCGGGCTTGCCAGAAAGGTAGCCTCGCAGGTAAGGTCGTCAGGCAGGGCAAAAGCACTGGAGCCTATGAACCCGTATGAGCGCAGGATACTGCATTCAGCCCTGCAAAACAACCCTCATGTAAGCACGCACAGCGAGGGTGAGGAGCCAAACAGACGCGTTGTGGTTACGCCCAAAAGGCGCGGAGCAGGCACGAGGAGCAGGGAATAAATTACTATCGCGTTTTGCCAAATTTTTATTCAAAGGCATGGAAGGAATCCATGCCTTGTCTGTTGTAGAAAAGTATTGATATTTTTTGGCATATCCCATCACCATTGATTAAGCAATTTTGCTTATTAAGTATCCAGTTTAGCTTATAGTGCGGCAGGCGTCTTAATCCGTAAGCTCAACAGCAGACATTATAATTAAAATAAAGATCATTTAAGCGGAACACGTTCGCCCATATTCGACAATCTTTGCAAAAAGATCACGGCTTATTGTAATACAATGCGTATTTACATTTCACGACATATGTGTTAAGATTTTATTATACTTGGGGGTATGCAACAGGAATTCAACAGCATTGCAAATTCGTGCAATGCTCACATCGGTTATGTTAAGGATGGCAAACTGGGGGTGATAAAAAAATAGGCTTAATGCCGATCTTGTCAATAATTACAAAGCGTTGATTTGGATGAACAGAAAAAAGTGTAAATCTTGATTGCAACGGCCTGTAATATGGGTCTTTGCGGTGATAATGATTGTTTGTTGCGATATTGCTGCATCAAAAATTAACCGCACTCAGGTTTATCCTGTAAGCGTTCCCCTAAAAAACAGAGGGAGTAAATAAGAAATGCTAAAGAAAAGAAATTTATTGGCTATATTGTTATGCGTTGCTATGTTGGTTTCCATGGCACCGGCAGTTATGGCAGATCAGTTCATCCGTATACATAGCATTACTTTTGGCGATGCAAACCTTGATGGGGTTCTTAATTCTGAAGACACGTTGTTTGTACTCAAATACATAAAAGGCGAGGTGCAGTTCCTGTCAGATCTCCACTTCGATATAGCGGATGTAACAGGGGACGACGTTATTAACATAGATGACGCGATACGCATCCTTGAGAGCATGGACGATCCGTATCACAAAGCACGCATATGCAAAAATGGAGATGCAAACTTTGACGGCGTGGTAACGGCCGCTGACGCAAGTCTGCTTCTGCAATATTGCAACGGCAGCGTGGGAATCGGGGAAATCGCGCTTCCGCTCGCGGACTTCAACGAAGACGGCGCAATAAATATCAACGACGTATACGCGCTGCTGGATTATCTGGCGGCGTGATTTTACATTTAAATTGAGGAGGCAGTTAAAATGTTTAAGAAGAGAAATATCTTTATATTTGCAATCTGCATTGCAATGATTATATCCATAACGCCTGTTGCAGGCGCTGCTACGCCGGTACAGTTTGTATCTATAGCTGTCGGCGACGCAAACCTTGACGGCACGGTTAATTCGGACGACGCGTTATTTATATTAAAATATTTGAAGGGCGAGGTTACCCTGTTATCCAACATACACAAGACCCGTGCAGATGCGAATGATGATAAGCTTATCACGATAGATGATGCTATTGCGATTCTGGAGGGCAATATAGTCAGTCCATTGCTTAAGGCAATCAAGCTTGGCGATGTAAACTTAGACGGTTCAGTCACAGCGGCGGATGCCAGCCTGCTCCTGCAGTATTGCAACGCAAACGTAGGAATTGGCGAAATCGCGCTCCCTCCCGCTGATTTCAACCGTGACGGCACGGTGGACATAAACGACGTATATGCCCTTTTGGACTATCTGGCAGCGTCTTAAATAAGCCAGGGGGAGAAAAATGATCAGAAAACCACGAATTATAATTGCGTTGGCAATGTGTCTGCTGGCGGTATTGTCCATTATACCCTATGCCGGAGCGGCCAAGGCCATACCATCCCGTTTGGCACAAAGATGATATACAAGGGAGACGCTAACCTTGACGGAACGATAGACAGCGACGACGCGCTTTTTATCCTAAACTATTTAAACGGGAGCGGGAGGTTCATTTAGGATACACACCGTTCCGTTGCCGATGCAAACTGGGACGGCGCGGTTGATATGGACGATGCCATTTTAATTCTTGAGGATCGGGTAGTTCAGCGCCACCGCACGGCCTATACTATTGGGGATGTGAACCTTGACGGAATAATTGACGCAAAGGACGCGAATCTGCTTTTGACGAGTTTGAATGTACAGGCAGACTGGCGCGGCAAAATTGCTATAACACTTGCCGACTGCAATGCAGACGGCGTTATAGACATAAACGATGTATTGGCAATACTGGATTATCTGTCATAGATAAACTGACAAAACAAAATATTTAGTAAAGGAGAACATTAAAATAAAAAAAATCAGGATTTTATTAGCCCTGGCTCTTACTTTTACAGTGTTTATATCAATAATTCCGGTATCAAATGCTGCTGAAACCTATTCCTTTGGCAGAATGTATCTGATAGAGGGAGATGCAAATCTGGATGGAAGGGTCAACAGCGATGACGCGCTGTATATCCTAAAATATCTTCGCGGTGATTTTGATCTGATTTCTGATCTGCACAAACGCATTGCCGATGCTACCCGGGACGGCGTAGTCGATAACAATGACGCAATCAAGATTCTGAGCGGCCCGTATCTGGCAATGGGTGTGGAGGTTTATATAGGCGATGTAAACCTTGACGGTGTAATAAGCGCAAGCGACGCTAACCTGCTTCTGCGCTACTGCAACGGCCTTGTCAGCGACGCTGAACTGGCTCTGATACTTGCCGACTGCAATGGGGACGGCGTGGTGGACACAAACGACGTATTGGCAATACTGGATTCCATATCATAAGGCGGCACGAAATAAAAATACCTCCTATCGGGTTTATTGGCTAATATCAATCGCTAAACGGAAATTAAGGCTGCAGACCGCTCTCTGCGTCCTTATTTATTTTGAGGCACTGCTTGACATTAAAATCTAATTGTTCAAATTTGCTTTAATTAATTACTTGATTAAAAAATTGATGATTGTTATCCTTAATATGTTCGTAATTTAGGGCTTTTTGCAATATAACAGCATTGCCCGTACCGCGCCTGAGACAGGTCTTAATATCCAAAAGAGCCTATAAGAATAAAAAAAGGTTTTGACAGGCGGCGCAACCGAACGTAAAATGGAGAGCAAATGGAAAATATGGTGATTTCTAATTTAAATACGGGAAAAAAATCGATTGTCGGAATAGACATAGGTTCTACTACCGCTAAAATCGTTCTTGTCCAGGACGGCATAATAACCTTTGAGTTATATGAACGGCACTTTTCGCATGTGAGGGAAAAGGCCGCCGAGCTATTGAGGCGCGCCGAGAAATATATTGGCGATGTTCCTGTCTATGTTGCGTGTTCGGGTTCCGCCGGCCTTGGGGTTGCCAGGGCGGCTGGCATACCCTTTGTACAGGAGGTATACGCCACAGCTGGAACCGTAAGGGAGCTTGAACCCGACACAAGCGTTGTAATCGAGCTGGGCGGAGAGGATGCGAAGGCCATCTTTTTTAAAGGCTTCATTGACGAACGGATGAACGGAAGCTGCGCCGGAGGCACAGGGGCGTTTATAGACCAGATGGCCACGCTTATGGATGTATCGCCTCAGGAACTTGACGGGCTGAGCATGGGCCATGAGCGGATCTATCCTATTGCCTCACGGTGCGGCGTGTTCGCCAAGACGGATATACAGCCGCTGCTTAACCAGGGCGCGCGCAAGGAGGATGTTGCGGCAAGCATCTATCAGGCGGTGGTCGATCAAACGATAGCCGGACTGGTGCAGGGAAGAAGCATAGACGGCAAGGTGATGTTCCTTGGCGGTCCCCTATATTACAGCAGAGGTCTGAGGGAACGTTTCGTGGATACGCTGAAGCTTGACGCAAAGGACGCTGTTTTCCCTGATTACGGGCTGTACGCCGTTGCGATAGGAGCCGCCCTGTATGCGTCAAAGCAGGATAAGCCTTATATGTTCAGCGCGCTGATGACCAGCCTGGAGACGGCGGCGGCAACCAATCAGAGGAAAGGGTGCATTGCGCCTTTGTTTAGAAGTGAAAGCGAGTATACGGATTTTAAACGCCGGCATTCGATGTCAACGGTAGCGGAGGCGCCGCCAGAAAGATACAGGGGAAGGGCATACCTGGGCATAGACTGCGGAAGTACAACGACAAAACTGGCGCTGATCTCAGAGGACGGACGCATAATACACTCATATTACGGTTCAAACAGGGGTACGCCGGTTGACATTGTAAAGGCTCAGCTTGAACGCGTTTATGAGCTGTGCGGTGATAATATTAAAATAGCGGGAAGCGCGGTTACGGGCTATGGAGAGGAGCTAATAAAACGTGCGTTCCATGTTGACGAAGGAGTCGTGGAGACGATGGCGCACTATACGGCGGCGCGCCACTTTAATCCCAATGTGGATTTCATCCTTGATATAGGCGGGCAGGATATAAAGTGCTTTAAGGTCAGGAACAATTCGATTGACAGCATAATGCTCAACGAAGCTTGTTCGTCGGGCTGCGGTTCCTTTATTGAAACGTTCGCGAAGTCCATGGGCTATGAAATAGGCGAATTTTCACGCCTTGGCCTTATGGCGGAGGCTCCTGTGGATCTTGGCTCCAGATGTACGGTATTTATGAACTCGTCGGTAAAGCAGGCTCAAAAGGATGGCGCGGGCGTTAAAGATATATCAGCAGGGCTGTCAAGAAGCGTGGTAAAAAACGCGATATATAAGGTTATCAGGGCTAATTCGGCTGATGAGCTTGGGGAAAACATCGTTGTTCAGGGCGGAACTTTCCTAAGCGACGCTGTACTGAGATGTTTTGAGCTTGAGCTTGGTCGGAATGTGGTGCGCCCTGCAATCGCGGGTCTAATGGGCGCTTACGGCGCGGCGCTTCACGCGCGGTCCCTTAGCTTGGAAAGAACTGCGCTGCTTAGCCGGGATAAACTCAAGGGCTTCACGCATGCTGCAAAGGCTGCGGTATGCGGGGGATGTACAAACCGCTGCAAGCTTACTATAAACCTATTCAATGATTCAGAGCGGTATATTTCCGGCAACCAATGCGCAAAGGGCGCGGGCGAAGCAACGGATGAAGGCGATTGTGGCCCCATGCCTAACCTGTACGAATTCAAGCGTGATAAGCTTAATTCGCTCAAGCCAGGGGATGGGAAAAGGGGTGTTATCGGTATGCCGCTTGCTCTTGGCATGTATGAGCTTGCCCCTCTTTGGCACGGGATATTTACCAGGCTCGGTTTTAGCGTCGTATTTTCGGGAATGTCAAGCAGGGATATATACTCAAAGGGCCAGTTCAGCATACCTTCGGATACAGCCTGCTATCCCGCAAAACTCATGCATGGCCATATAGAAACCCTGATGGAACGCGGCGTGGACGCAATATTCTATCCCTGCCTCACGTATAATGTGAATGAGAGGACCGGAACCAACCATTATAACTGTCCGGTGGTCGCCTACTATCCGGAGCTTCTCAACGCGAATATGGAAACGCTGAAAAACGTAACGTTCTTATTCCCATATCTGAATATTAATAATAAATGGGAGCTTTCAAAGGAGCTTTACCTCCTTTTCAGAAACCAGCTTGGCATAAATATAACCAGGCAACAGGCCGCAAGTGCGGTAAGCGCTGGTTTTTCGGCCTATAAAGCGTGGATGGATGATATATGCACCGAGGGAGAAAGAGCTGTCAGGTTTGCTGAATCACATAAAAAACGAATAATGATCCTTGCCGGCAGGCCGTATCACGTGGATCCGGAAATATGCCATGGCATCGACAGGCTGGCGGCTTCGCTGGGGTTTGTGGTTGTCAGCGAGGACAGCGTGTGCCGACTTGCAAAGCCGTCAAGGGTGGATGTCCTCAACCAGTGGACCTATCATTCGCGGCTGTACCGCGCTGCCAAGTTTGCATCGGCAAGAAGCGACTGCGAGCTGGTGCAGCTGGTGTCCTTTGGATGCGGAATAGACGCGGTGACAACCGATGAGGTAAGAACTATCCTTGAGGGAAGCGGCAAGCTGTATACTCAGATCAAGATTGATGAAATAACAAACCTGGGAGCGGTAAAAATCCGGCTGCGCAGCCTAATAGGCGCGCTGGAAGAAAGGGAAAGCGCCAATGAAAAACAGGAGCGAACGCATTATATTTACAAGGGATATGAAAAAGGAGTATACGATACTGGTGCCCACGATGCTTCCATTTCACTTTAGGATGATCATAAACATTCTAAACGCCTATGGCTATAAGGCGGAGCTTTTAGAAAACAGCGGCAGGGGCGTAACCGATAAAGGCCTTAAATATGTGCATAATGATTCATGCTACCCCGCCCTGCTCGTTATAGGCCAGATGATAGACGCACTTGAGAGCGGCTTATATGACCCGCATAAAACGGCCCTGTTGATTTCGCAGACCGGCGGAGGGTGCAGGGCGTCAAACTATATCTTCCTTTTGAGAAAGGCGCTTGAAAGGGCGGGATACGGCTTTGTTCCGGTTATATCCTTCAACGTTCTGGGTATGGAAAGAAACCCAGGCTTCAAGCTTACCCTGCCTATGCTGCACAGGATGCTCTATGCGGTTACCTATGGAGACCTTATCATGTCGCTTAAAAACCAGTGCAGGCCATATGAGCTAAACAGGGGCGACAGCGACAGGCTTACCGAGGAATGGACAAAGAGGCTTACCGACGGCATGAAGGAGGTACGGGTGCTCAGCTACCGCCGGATAAAGCGAAACTATATGGATATAATCCGCGGTTTTGCCGCAATCCCTAGAAGAAGCGAGCAAAAGGCAAAGGTGGGCGTGGTAGGTGAAATCTTCGTAAAGTATTCGCCGCTTGGCAACAATAACCTGGAGGATTTCCTGGTTTCAGAGGGCGCGGAGGTAGTGGTTCCAGGACTATTAGACTTTTGCCTGTATTGCGTTGACGGAAGCATAATTGAGAACAAGTTGTATGGGATAAAGAGGATAAAGGCGTTTTTTTCCAAGTTCGCGCACAATTTCCTGGTAAAGAAGCAAAATGATATCATAGGTATGATAAAGCGGGAGGGAACGTTCGCTCCACCATCCTCGTTTCAAGACGCGCCCAAGCTGGCAAAGGAGTTTATTGGACTTGGGGCCAAGATGGGTGAGGGATGGCTGTTGACGGCCGAAATGCTGGAGCTAATCAATCAGGGGGTCAAGAATATAATCTGCACACAACCGTTTGGATGCCTGCCAAATCATATCGTGGGCAAGGGGATGATGAAGCCGATAAAGGAAAGGCACCCCGACGCGAACATAATGGCGATAGATTATGACGCGGGTGCGTCGGCCATAAATCAGGAGAACCGTATAAAGCTCATGCTGGCAAACGCGCAGGCCGCGCTTAGCTGAAGGCTCCAGGCGGGAAGCGGCGGCTGTGGGCGGGCGGATACCGAGTTTAAAGCGCGGGTTTACGGGTATACAATAAATAATCAGCCCAAGGCGACATCCAGTATCATCATTATTAAAAACCCGGCCATAACGCCCAGCGTTCCAGTATTGGAATGATTGCCCAGGCGTGCTTCAGGGATTAGTTCTTCAACCACCACATACATCATCGCGCCAGCCGCAAAGGAGAGCAGCCAGGGCATCAGGGGTCTGATGCTTGAGGCGAGCAGCACTACCAAAACGCCGAATATAGGTTCCACTATCCCAGACAGGCTTCCGTAGACAAATGCCTTTGCTGCGGCCATGCCCTCCTGCCTAAGCGGCAGCGATATTGCGGCGCCCTCAGGAAAATTCTGTATTCCAATTCCCAGCGCCAGTGCTAGTGCTGAAGCGAAAAGCGCTGGCTCCGAGCCGCCCTGGGCTGCCAGCGCGAAGGATAAGCCTACGGCCATGCCCTCCGGAATGTTATGCAGGGTAACGGCGGTTACAAGCAGCGTTGTACGCTTCCATGAGGTAGATAGCCCCTCGGTCCTGTTTGCCGCAAGGTGGAGGTGGGGTAAAAGCGAATCCATAAGCATCAGGAAGCCTACTCCCAGAATAAATCCGCCTGCCGCCGGTAGAAAGCCAGGTATGCCGGCGGCCTCCGCCTCCTCAATAGCCGGTATCAAAAGACTCCATACCGCCGCCGCAATCATTACGCCCGCGGCAAAGCCAAGGAAAAGGCGCTGTATGTTTTCGTTGATCTTCTTGCGGAACAAAAACACAACCGACGCTCCAAGCGAGGTCATCAAAAATGTAAAGCCGGTTCCTGCGGCTGCCCATAGTAACGCTTCCTTCATTTCAAAAATCCCCCTTATCAAATACCTACAGCTATATTGTATGTTAACCTACAGTAATTAGCAAGAACTAACCGATTAAAATCCCCAAAAACGCCTGTTTTTAGCCTGCTGTATTGCATTAGAGCGGGCTGGGGTCTCTTGGCCGTTGCAGGCTTAGTATACGAGCATTATATATATGTGTGAATACCAGGTAAATGATCACGGTGAAGATCAAAGGAATTCATAAACATTTCACTTTATACTTTTGCATATAAATAGTATAATCAGTTTTTAGAGATATAATCGGCGGTTTACCGTCGGCCATTTACCGAAAGGAGTTGCTATGTGCGGAATTGTTGGATACGTTGGTGGGAGCGCCGCCGCGCCGATACTCATTGACGCGCTTGAAAAGCTTGAATACAGGGGCTACGATTCAGCCGGCCTTGCGCTGGTTACGGAGGACGGCCTTGACGTCGCAAAATCAAGGGGGAGGCTGAACGTGTTGCGCGAACTGACCCAAAACGGCGCGTTGATGAAGGGGACGACCGGAATAGGACATACAAGATGGGCAACGCATGGAGAGCCTTCGGATATTAACTCACATCCGCACCTTTCGGGCAGCGGCAGGGTGGCCGTGGTGCATAATGGAATTATAGAGAACTATATTGAGCTTAAAAAGTTTCTTGAACAGCATGGATACACGTTTGCGTCAGATACTGATACCGAGATAATCTCCCAGCTGGTGGACTTCTTTTATGCGGGCGACCCATTATCGGCGGTCCATAAGGCGGTAAGGCATCTTGAAGGCTCATACGCCCTAGGCATACTGTTCAGCGATTTCCCAGACCGGCTGATTGCGCTTACCAAGGACAGCCCGCTGATAGTGGGTATTGGGGAGGGCGAAAACCTTATTGCTTCTGACGTAACCGCCATGCTCAAATATACACGCCAAATATTCAGAATGCGCGAAGGCGAGATCGCGGTTATAGAGGCCGATCATGTAGATGTATATAATGAATATGAGGAGCTTATTGAAAAGGAAGTCCAGCACGTTACCTGGGACGTCAAGGCGGCTGAAAAGGGTGGCCATGAGCATTTCATGATGAAGGAAATACTTGAACAGCCCGATGTTATCAGAAACACTTCGCTGTCATGCATACGCGAGGGCAACATAGAGCTGCCCCTGGAAAATATAACGGACGATGACCTGAGGGATATTGACCGCGTATATATTGTGGCGTGCGGATCGGCCTATCATGCCGGCGCAGTGGGCCGGCCGCTGATTGAACGGCTTGCGGGCGTGCCGGTATCGGTAGAGCTGGCTAGCGAGTTTCGCTACAGCAAACATTTTATAACCGGAAAGACGCTTGCCATAGTAATAAGTCAATCCGGCGAAACCCTTGATACGCTTTACGCGCTGAGGGAGGCGCGTTCATACGGTGCGCGCATAATCTCAATAGTTAATGTCGTAGGAAGTACGATTGCCATGGAGAGCGAAGACGTTCTCTACACCCGCGCCGGTCCCGAAATCGCCGTGGCGACCACAAAGGCGTATACCGCGCAGGTGCTGATATTGTATTTTCTAGCGCTTCATATAGCAAAATGCAAAGGCACGCTTGACCAGGATGTTCTCGACGGCGCAATCCGCCAGTTTAACGCGCTGCCCGACGCCGTTCAGGCTTTGCTCAGCGACCGAGAGCAGATTCAGTACCTTGCGTCGCTGTATTTTAACAGCAAGGATATCTTCTTTATCGGCAGAAATATCGATTATGCCCTAGCCCTGGAAGGATCGCTTAAATTAAAGGAAATATCCTATATACACTCGGAGGCGTACGCGGCCGGCGAGCTTAAGCACGGCACCATTTCGCTTATCGAGGACGGCACGCTTGTGGTAGCGCTGTGTACCTATGTACCGCTTGTGGAAAAGATGCTGTCCAATATAAGGGAGGTAAGGGCAAGGGGGGCGGTAGTGATAGCCCTTTGCAGGGAATGCGATAAAACCGTGGCTGAGGCAGCGGACCACACAATCTTCCTGCCCGACTGGGGTCAGATGACGCTTCCTTCGCTCACCATAATACCGCTTCAGTTATTCGCCTACTACGTCGCGTCGCTAAAAGGCTGCGATATTGATAAGCCGAGGAACCTTGCAAAGTCGGTAACGGTGGAATAAAAGGCGCCCCTGTTATAGCCATGGATGACGGGATATAGGAAGTCCCTTTGAATACGATTCACAAATACTAGGCGCGCCATCCTCATGAAGGAATAAGGCAAGTAAGGCGTTGGGCGGGGTGCGCGCACCCATACCCCCCCGTTAGGGTTGGGTAAGGGGGAAAAACCAATTAAAAAGGTTTTATTTATTTGTTTTTTTTAGGGGGTAAAAATCAAATTACCCCGCAAAACGCCAAATTTAAAGTT
>URFJ01000020.1 GCA_900547135.1 uncultured Eubacteriales bacterium
GACCTGAATATCTGGAAGCGAATTATTAGATATGCTATGAGGTATAAGCGCCTTGTAATAGCCTTAATCCTTACCATGCTTGTTGTATCGGGGGCTGATATAATCTATCCGCTACTGAGCAAGTATGCTATAGATAACTTTGTCACCGCTAAAAGTATAGACGGGCTTGGCTGGTTCATGGCGGCGTATCTTGTGGTTGTCGCAATCCAAGGAGTATGCGTATATCTATTTGTAGCCGGCGCCAGCAAACTGGAGATGAATATATCGTATGATATACGTCAGGATGCATTCATAAAGCTTCAAAAGCTGCCGTTTTCATTCTACGATCGCACTCCTGTCGGCTATCTTATGGCCCGAATGGTAAGCGATATAGCTAGGCTGAGCGAAATGATAGCGTGGAGTATAGTTGACCTGTTCTGGGCGTTGTCATATATCATAGGCGTAATGGTAGTATTGCTGTCGCTTAACTGGCGGCTTGCGCTGTTGGTGCTTGTGGTAGTGCCTCCGTTGGCGCTCTTATGCTTAATTTTCCAAAGAAGGATACTTAAGCATCAGCGCGTAGTCAGAAAGACCAACTCCCGTATAACCAGCGGTTTCAACGAGGGAATAATGGGAGCCATGACGACCAAAACCCTTGTTCGTGAAAAGCAGAATTACGATGAGTTTACCCAGATTACGGGAGAAATGAAGCGTTCTTCGATTAAATCAGCGGTGTTATCGTATATATTTATGCCGCTTGTAATGATGCTTGGCTCAATAGGCACGGCGATTGCGCTGTATAAGGGAGGTCAGGCGGTACTGCTAAATAATATAGGAGAGGCAACTATATTCGGCGTTATTGGGTTTGGCACGCTGTCGGCCTTTATAAGCTACACAATGCAGTTTTTCGATCCGATACAGTCCCTGGCACGTATTCTGGCCGAGTTTCAGAGCGCGCAGGCCAGCGCGGAGCGCGTTATTTCTTTGATAGACACCCCATGCGATATTGAGGACAGTCCGGAGGTAGAGGAAAGGTACGGCGACAGCTTTGATCCAAAGCCGGAAAACTGGGAGCATATAGTTGGGGACATAAGGTTCGATCACGTAAGCTTTGCCTACAAGGAGGGGGAGCGCGTTCTCAATGACTTCAGCCTCCATGTGAAGTCCGGGCAAACCATAGCCCTCGTCGGTGAGACTGGCGCGGGGAAAAGCACCATAGTTAACCTGATCTGCAGGTTCTATGAACCAACGGAAGGCAAGATTCTTATCGACGGCAGGGACTACAGGGAGCGCAGCCAGATTTGGCTGCAGAAGAGCCTTGGCTACGTTTTGCAGCAGCCGCACCTATTCTCTGGGACGATTCGAGATAATATAGCGTATGGCAGAAAGGAAGCTTCTTTTGATGAGATACGGCGCGCAGCGCAAATGGTTCACGCAGAAGGCTTTATACTCAAGCAGGAAAACGGTTATGATACCGAAGTAGGAGAAGGCGGCGTAAGGCTTTCAACGGGTGAAAAGCAGCTTATATCTTTTGCAAGGGTGGTTCTCGCGGATCCAAGGATATTCGTACTTGATGAGGCTACCTCCTCCATTGACACGGAAACAGAGCAGCTTATACAAAACGCAATTACGACGGTATTAAAGGACAGGACCAGCTTTATAGTAGCACACAGGCTTTCCACGATAAGAAACGCTGACCGCATACTTGTAATACGAAACGGCAGGATAACGGAGGAAGGTACGCATGGTGAACTTCTGAAGCTTAAAGGATACTACTATGAACTATATACAACTCAATTCAAAGAAGAGGCATCAAGCGGTATACTTAACGCTGCAATAGAACAAAAATAAAACTCCTTCTGGGAAATTAAGTTAGTTAGGGGCGGTGACAGGCCACCGTCCCTAACCTTTTGCCGGGTTTGCCGTATCTGCTAATCTTCCAACTATTCCTCAAAGTCGAGCATATTTCCAAATAGGTCGTTGAGCTCAGAAAAATCTTCCTGATAGCGCAAATGGACAAAACCCAATTTTAAAGTTGGATCTATTCTTTTAAGAACTTGAGCTATTTCATTTTTCAGATTCGCCGTATTCAGCTGGTCAACAAAACCGCTTTGAGTAAATCCAATCTTGAGGTAACCGTCTTCGAACCAGGCTGATTTTCGCTGCATAAGTATGGGCCACGCTATGGGAATGGAAACCTTGAGTTCATCCATAAGCGTATTCACGGTATCCTTAAGCCTGTTTCGCGTAGCCTCGTCGAGGCTTTCTCCCATCTTTACTTTATACTCAGCCTGTTCGATAATAGCCGTAGACTCAGGCCCTTCAGATAGACCGGTCTTGTCTCCGCTTAAATCTAAAGACTTAAGTCGCGTAAATGATTCGGACAGCATTTTCTCAATACTGGCGATTCTATCTTCTAGGCGGCTATCTACGGATTCATGCGTATATGACGCTCCCTTGAAGCTGTCGCTTATTTGCGCTTCAAGGCTGGATATCCTGTCCAACAGCGATAAAATATCGGAGCACTCCTCAGGAAGGCATGCGATAACAAGCGTATTTTCAATCAAAACCCTTGGAAGCGTAATCCATCTCATATCGCTTTGCGTTTTTAACAAAAGTTCAATCACGCGCACAAGCCGTTCCACAGTACAGCGCTGAGACTGAGCGATATAGCCTTTCATGGCTTCGTCGGTGCAGTCGAGCATATCGCAGCAGCTTCCGCATATTTTAGCCATCAGTACTGCCCTCATATGCGAGACAAAGTCATGGACGAATACACTTAAATCGCGTCCGGATAACACTATTTCGTTCATCTGGCGCATAGCCTTTTTGGCGTCGGAATCTATAATTGCGTCGGCGATGGAAAAAATACATCCAGTATCGGCACTTCCAAGAACGCTATATACCATTTCCGTACTTACGTCCCTGCCGCAAAAGGATATACACTGGTCTGAAAGGCTCAGCGCATCGCGCATAGAGCCGTCGGCCGCCCGTGCGATGGCAAGCAAACCTTCATCAGAAATATGTGATTCCGTATCTTTAAGAACGGTTTTAAGGCGTTTTACTATATCAAAAGCGGAAATACGCTTAAAGTCAAACCTTTGACAGCGCGATATAATTGTAGCCGGCAATTTCTGAGGCTCGGTTGTAGCAAGGATAAACATCACATGTTCAGGAGGTTCTTCAAGCGTTTTTAACAGGGCGTTAAACGCAGGGGTGGATAGCATATGCGCTTCATCTATTATGTATACTTTGATCTTCATACGAAGAGGAAGGAACGAAGCCTTATCCATAAGCATGCGAACATCCGCCACTCCATTATTGGAGGCAGCGTCAAGCTCTACGATATCTATGTTTTCATTATCGCCTATAATACAATTATCGCATTTTTCGCAAGGGTTCCCATTTGTAGAGGAAGTGCAGTTTACTGCTCTTGCGAGTATCTTTGCGGTACTGGTTTTTCCTGTACCGCGTGTCCCGCAGAAAAGGTACGCATGCGCAACATGCCCTGACAGAATTTGATTTTTAAGTACGGTTGTTATATGCTCCTGGCCTATAACATCATCGAATTCCCTGGGGCGGTATTTACGGTATAATGCTTGGTATGCCATAATTATTTCAAAAACCTTTCTGGTATGTACCTATATCATACCACAAATCTACAACTTATGGAGTCAAAACCAAAAACGATAGCTGCACTAAGGTAAGGCGTTTAAAATAAAAATTAATTTTCATAGCTTATGTTGAAAAGTGGGTATTACCGTTATATACTTATATGGGACTTATAAAAGAGCGATTAAAGTAAAAATAGATAGGTCTTGGAGTAGATTTATGGCGTTTTGTACCAGATGTGGAACTCAGCTTGCTGAAGGCACAAAATTTTGCACCCTATGCGGAGCTGTTATATCAAATGTTAAAACTGACAAATCAGGGGAGGGTACTTCTGAACAGTATAAAGATGTACGGTCCCAGCCGTCTCAAAATACCGCGCAGCCCAGGATTGATAGCATCAACCCTCAGACAGCTCATAATATGCCGCCGAATAGCTCGGGCGCGGAGAGGACGATTAGTCCGCCTGTAAAGGAAACAAGATACGAGCCTCTCAGCGTGGGCGCGTTTATCGGCATAGCGTTTCTTATGATGATACCTATAGTAAACATTATACTATTAATAGTATGGGCATGCGGCGGGGCAAAAAACCCAAATACGAGAAATTACGCAAGGGCATCGCTTATAATGATGGTAGTTTATATCATACTGTCCATTATATTGGGAATGTTGATTGTCAATTATATAAGCAGATTTGGTATGGATCTGCTTAACGGTTTGCTTCCTCTGCTGAGTTAGGCTTGCCAGTGAGGAAGCTGCCGCTTTGAATTTGTGATCTATAGGTATAGTATACTATAGATTAGGGTCATTTATTATATAAGGTTTTAGGAGGTTACATAGATGGCCTATTGCAGTAAGTGCGGCGTCAAGCTTGAGGATAGCGCCAGGTTCTGTCCATCATGTGGCCAGCCCGTTTATAATGAGCAAAATAAGGAGAACGGGGGAGGTGGACAGTCAGGAAATACAATTTTCGATACCGCCGACATTACCAACGAGTTTTCAAGCGATGATATAGAAAAAAATAAGGGAATGGCAATTATTTCATATATATCAATATTATGCCTGGTACCTTTATTCGCTTCGAAAGAGTCAAAGTTTGCGCAATTCCATGCAAAGCAGGGATTTAACCTCTTTATACTTGAGACCGTTTGGTATGTCGCAAATATTATTATAGCGACCATTATATATTCAATTAACCCTGTACTGAAATATATGTTTAGCACAATACTATCGCTTGTATGGATTGCTCAGTTTGTGCTGTCAATCATAGGAATCATAAATGCTGCAAACGGTAAGGCAATGGAACTTCCAATTATCGGAGGTATTAAAATAATTAAATAATTTTAATACTATAATGGATCAAAGGTCCCTTTATTGCTTAGAGAAGGACCTTTGTTGTTTGAGAATAAAGAGAAAATTACTTTAACGAACTTGTAAAAAACGTGGTTATCTCCTCCATCAAATCAACTTTAAGCTCTGAAAGCAAGCGTTTATCAATACTCTTTGTATATTCATCACAAATCTTTTTTGGAATGTTGTTCCCATAGCGTTTTCTAAGCTTCATCAGTTCAGTTGTTATTTTAGATCTGTATACAATTGATGCGTCCGATCGAAACACATTATGTCCGCGGTTGCTGTATAGCTTTACATTAACGCGTCCATTCGACTCTATAAATGGCTTAACATGCGCGGCAACGCTGCACTTGTATGGAACTACCATATCATCCTTACTGTGTATAAGCATTACCCTTGCATTGGAGTTCAAAACGCCATAGGAACCTGAAATGACTGAATAGCGGCCAAATTTAATTCGTTCGTATAAGGCGGCGAACGGTATTATCAAAAGGCCGATCTTGCCGGAAAAGGTGGTGGAATAACATTTAAGCATATCAAGCGAAGTGTCAAAGCCGCAGCATCCAACTGCTGCCGTTATGCCGCCTATATGTGCCAACACCGATGACATCGCATAGGCGCCCCAACTGTGACCGAATACAAATAGAGGTAGTCCGCTAAGCTCAGAATCCTGCCTAATACATTTTATTGCGCATTCTAGGTCGTGTATGGCGTTAGGAAGGCCTCTCATGGATCTGCCTTCGCTCTCTCCACAGCCTGTATTGTCATATGAAAACACGACAAAACCGCTTTTAACAAACCATTCTATGAGATGAAGATAATCCATGTGCGTTGCGCCAAAGCCGTGAACGAGTATAATTACACCCGTTACACCATCAATGGTGAGATTACTGTAGTATATATATCCCCTAAGTGCATTCATCTGCTTGCCCTTAAACTGAATTGGCCGCCTGTACAAACGGGGGGTGTCACCGAATGAGGGTTCGAATACCGATTCCGGTATATCGGTACGTCTTTTGAATACCGTTTCATAAATGAATATTGTAACGGAAAAGAACAATAGGAATATGCCCGCAATGACCAACAGTATGACCATCGCCTACTCCTCGTCCGTTGGTGTCAATATGAACTCATAACTTAAATCCGTTTTACCATAAATCTTAAATCCCAGCCTCTCTATAAAGCGGCGGGCACCCTCATTTGCTTTTAAGCAGCTGATATACACCGATTTTCCATGCCACCTCGCAAAATCGGTTATATCCTCAATTACACCGGTGCCTATTCCCTTGTTCCTTGCAGGAGGAGCAAGATTTATATCCGCTATCTGCAGCCTATCAGTAGATTCCTGTATGACTACAAAACCTACGGATATACCCATAACCATAATTATGGAACAGGTATCCAGGCTGAAATTCTCTTCAAAAGACCCACGTTGCTGCTCCTCATCCCATTTAGTCGATTCAAAGTATTTAAAAATCGACTCCCTTTTAATGTCGTAAACAAATTCTTTATCAAGCGGCGTTGCCGGGCGAATGTCAAAAGGTAACATTTAAAACCCCCAAACAAATTTTATAAAACTCAGTATACCATAAATGAAATTGCCTGTGTTTTAAAATTTAGAGATAATTATAAGCTAAAGTAAATTTGTAGGATTGTAAAACATGGCATGGGTTAAGCCAGATAGGGACAAAAAAGAAACAATCGTGTTTAATGGCAGCGGAATGAGTTTTGAAGTGAAAACTTATTTTGGAGGATGACACGATGGATAAGCATTTTACAGACTAAAAGACAGGTATCAGCTATACGCTGCAAAACGACTATTGTTTTTCAACACAATCGCGTCCGTAAATATAAGGAAGACGCTATTGTCTTGTCTATGGATGTTGATACGCAACCAGTTGCCGCAAATAGAGAAATCATCTTCCTTGAATTAGAACAGTCGTTTTTTGATGCATTAGGCATGGATTCTTTGATTGCAGCAATAACTAAAAACTTAGTTGAAACAAAGCAAAATGCAATTCTAAAAAATCACGCACATTGATGGCTTACAAATGTACCGAGGGAACATCTGCATTTGCTGAAATGAGGGCTTATTTAAAAAAGCTCAACCAGATGATTGTTTCACAATCTTCGACTGAGATTTCGCGCAGAGTGTTTATCCTTTTAGCTACAATAATATTAAAGGTTATGGAAAAAAATGGATTTGGATTTGATTCTTTTGAGAATTGTTTCTGGAATGGATATAAGAAATTTATGGTTATAGTAGGCAGAAAGATCGAAAGTAACATAAATGAGTTGGCTCTAAGCATCGTAAGAAAATGGGGCGATATGAGTAAATTGCTTTCTCAGATAAAGAAATATTCCAACGTACTCGCTATTACATGCTGCTCTTTAAACTATCTTAATGAGCTTTGGTTATCGATGATTTATGTGAATTTTATGATGATTATATCTTGCTTGATGCCGCTTAAACTAGGAGATGGTTATTTTGCCTTATGTGATTTGTTTGGTGTTGATAATTTGAGGAAATTTGTTTTTTCATTTGTATTGCGTAAGGATAATTGTGGGAGGGCAACATTAATCTCAATTTTATATTTAATGGCATTTATTGTGTTCTATATTTTTTCTATTGCATTATTTATATTTTCAGCTTTTGAAGTTTGGAATAATTCTACTTTAACGCTAAAAGTGTTTATGCTATTTTATGTTTTGTTTTCTTTCTTCATTTGCGGATTTGTTTTCCTCAAGAAGTTTTTAAGAAAAAGACATTCCTTTCTAAAATAAGGTCTGCGCCTAACATTTTTGCATGGGTGTGCGGGTTAAGGACGAGCAAATTATTTTCACTTTTGTAAGTTGCTTGTAGTAACACGCTCTTCTAAAAATATTTGGGATGCTGACTTTCCATATATTCCCCACCCCAATTCCGGCGTAAGTAGATATCGTCTACATACACATACGGATACCTTCCGCCTTGTAACGGACGGTTCCGCCAGTCCTCTATATGTACATAGGCTTTCTTGTTCAACCACTGATCGTCTAGGCAGACACCTTTGCTCCCCAAAGGGTCTCCGTAATGTCTTCTACCTGGCGTACGGAAACACCTGCCAGGTACATCTCTATGAGCGCCTCTTCCACACTGCTCTCCCGGCGTCGGTACCGCTCTATGATGGCTGTCTCGAAGGTTACACCTTTTAACCGCGGTACATGGAGCGTAACATTCCCGGAAATGGTCATAAGGTTCCTGTCGTAGTGGCCGCTCCGGTACCCCTGACGGGCATCGCTGCGTTCATACCTGGTTGCCTAAGTCAGTTTCTCCGCCTCTTGCTCCAGCAACTCATTCAGCGTCTCTTCCACGCTGCCCCGCACCAATTCTTTGTTCGTGTAGGTTTGTCAAACATATTGGACAGAATAGGCATGAAGGAAAGCGTTGGGAGAGGTATACTTTAAGGGAGGCATAGGACGGTTATTGGAGGCTCTTCGATGCACAGCTAGCTGTGCATCGAAGTCGGCGAGGGAGTAGAAGGAATGGGTGTCGTAGAAACGGCGTTGATCCTCGCGGTGGCTGCGCTCGACCTTGCCGTTGTGGCGGGGAGTATAGGGGCGAATACGCTTGTGCCTGATTCCAAGGTCGGCAGCTGTTTTCTCAAAGAGCGTGTAGCTTGGACATCCAGAAGGATTGAGATGGTTAGTAAACTCAAAGCCGTTGTCAGTCTGAACGCATTCAATAGTAAATCCATGCTTTTTGAAGAATGAATACGCCTTCCTCAAGAAATCGGCCGACGAATAGGTGTTCTGTTCTTCATACGCGCCTAAGTACCTAAGGCGGGTAAACTCGTCAATGGCCGTGTATTGAAACAACCTCATACAATTGGCGCAGCAAGAGCGAGGAACCACCTTGACGTCTATTTGCACTCGTTCTCCGGGATACGTCATCTGCTGATAAGGCTTAGGAATATAGGACTTCTTGAGCGGCGCAGGTGGCAGCATCGCCAGCCGTTTGAGTACGCGATACAAGCTTTCGGGGCAGCGTGTATACCCTCTATCCTGAAGTCGGCACCAAAGGTCTATCAGTCCCAGCCTTGGATTCCTTCGCCTCATATCCCGAATCAGCTTCAGTTCGTCTTCAGTGTGCTGGTTGGGGTGAGAATGCGGGCGTCGAGAGCGGTCGGCAAGGGACTCGATGGTGCCATCGTATCGCGCCAGCCAGAAGTAAATGGTGGAACGAGCACGGTTGTACTTGCGCGAGGCTTTGGAAACTCCGAATTCTCGGCATAGCACACTAGGGATTGCCTGTACTTCATGTTTTGTGTTACAGTGTTCATGAGGGATTTGCACTTCCTTTTCGGCTTTTGTTTTGTTGTTGCATACTTACAATAACCGATTTGTGCGAATCCTTCATCCTTTTTCTTCTCTTTCCCCCTTCCTTATGTCCATTATGTATTGTAGTCCTACACTTTAGAGATAATTATAAGCTAAAGTGCTATTGCAATACCAAAAATAGTATGTTAGAATTAACAGCGGTTATTGGATTTTTTAATATTTCTCACGATTTTCTTCCAATTTATTGGGAAATAATATTGGGAGTAAGACTTAAAAATATAAATGCCGGTGTGATGGAATTGGCAGACGTAGTGGACTCAAAATCCACTTCGCCGTCTGATACCGTATCGGCGCTATCCCTTGATACTACGGGGTTTTTTACAACTTAATATGTACTTTGTTTTTTATGTCCCTCCTCAATGTCCCTCCGATTTCTCGGAGGTGACATCGGGAGTTGACTTAAAAATATAATTGCCGGCGTGTTGGAATTGGCAGACGAGGTGGACTCAAAATCTACAACGCCGTTTCTTACCACTTTGGCGTAAACCCTTGATTTTACGGGGGTTTTTGAAAACTGAATATGTAACTTGCTTTTAATGTCCCTCCACGATGTCCCTCCGATTTCTCGGACAGGACATCGGGAGACGACTTAAAAATATAAATGCCGGTGTGTCGGAATTGGCAGACGAGACAGACTCAAAATCTGTTATCCGCAAGGGTGTGTGGGTTCGAGTCCCACCACCGGCACCAGACCTTAGCAGCTCGTAAACCCTTGATATATCGGGGTTTGCGGGCTTTTCTTTATGCTCTGCACTCTTATGTAGTGTCCCTCGAACATCAGCAGATTTGCCGTTTTAAGGCTCATTTTAGGAGGGACATTGGAGGGACATAGAGCATTATGTGGAGGGATATACACCTAAAATTGCGTTTGCAGACGCAACCTTTGAGGTGAAATTCAGGTGCGTATAGATGTTTGAAGTCGTCGAAATATCGCTGTGACCTAACCACTCCTGAATTTCTTTCAAGCTGACCCCGTTTGCATACAAAAGGCTCGCACAGCTATGCCGCAAATCGTGGAAACGAATCTTCCGCATATCATTCTTTTGCAGAATCAGCGGAAAATGCTGTGTGATGTAGCCGGGTTTCACAAGCTCACCGATTTCGTTTACATAGATATAATCGGTGTATTTCCTGCAATAAGATTTCCCGCACAGCTTTCGGTTAAGTTCCTGTTCCGCTTTCAGACGGTGCAATAGTTCCTCGAACGGCGGTACAAGCGGTAGGCTGCGGTAGCTTGCCTTTGTCTTTGTCCGATCCTTTTGAATGATTTTGCTCTTGCCGTCTATGGTCGCCTGTGTAACGGTGTGGCGAATGGTGATTGTTTTCTTTTTGAAATCAATCGCGTCCCACTTTAACCCGACCGCCTCACTCCGGCGCAATCCGTAAAACGCGCCGAGGATAACGCCAAGCTCTATGGGGTCGCCTTTGACGATCTCAAAAAGACGGTTTAGTTCTTCTTCCTCGTAAACGCTGCCGACAAACTTTTCTTTCTTCGGCCTTTCAATGCGATCCGCAGGGTTTGTATCAATCAGACCGAGTTTGAAAGCGTGCTGTAAGGCTTTACGGATATTGGCGTGGCGGTGTATGACCGTGTTTGCGGACACGCCCCGTACCGTCAATTCGTAAGTGTAGTAGTCTTGTATGTGCTTCGGTGTAACCTCGCATAGAGCCAGTCCGGGGTGATGTTCCTCAAAATACGGAATGATCTTGCTTTTGATTCCCATTGCATACGCCCCGTATGTCGTTTCCTCCACATTCTTCTTTGTCATTTCCAGCCAGTCGAGCAGGAAAGCAGTAAAAAGGATTGTGCCGACAGGGGCTTTGCCTGTACTGCGTTCAATGACTCTTGCCTCTAACTCAGCTTCTTTGGCAGCGCGGGCCTCGGATAGCATTTTTTCGGCACGCTTTTTGTTTCCCTTTACTGTTAGACCTGTGGACTTTGACGGCGTGTGCCGTTTACCGTATTCGTCCACATAGTTCAGTACCATATGATAGTACCCGTTTTTTTCTCGCAGATGTCCTGCTACCATAATAAAACCTCCTTGAAGTGGTACAGCGTAGATTCATCTGCCATTGACATTTATATTGTAGCAGAAAGAACCTCATAGGCCAAATGTGCAAACGAGGTTTTACGCAGTAGATTTTTCTATCAGTTCCAAGTATTCCAGAATGTTGAGTTTCGGGATTCGATAACGACGACCGACAATGAAGCTCTTAATCTTGCCGGATTTCAAAAGCCGATATGCGGTTTTGTCGCAGATACCTCCGAGCATTTCACACATCTGCTCAACATTGACTACATCGGGATAATCCGTGAATAACAGTTTGTAGGCTGTCTGTGATTCCATAGGCAGCCTCCTTAACGGTTCTTCGGGATAATCTCATAATCATATCCTTTTCGCTGATTACAATAGGTGCAGGTGTCTTTTTCGGTCTGTTCGGGATTGACCCGGTGCAAAACAAAAGCACCCGAACCGTAGAAATTCTCGGCGCAGGTGCGGCAAAGACAAAGGATTAACTTGTTCGGTATGCTCTCGATCAGTCCAACGCTGACGGCCAGAGCGTGGTCGATACCGCGTATATGTCTTTCAGACAAGTGACCGATAAAGTCCCCTAAACGGCGCTTATCCACGGTTCGCAGTTGTTCCAAAAGGACGATAGAGGGCAGTTCCAAGCCGTTTTCGGCGTCGATGTAGTAATGGGTAGGTAATTTCGGCTTCGCGTCCTTTTTGCTTGTGATAGAAGCGATAATGACCGTAGGGCTATGCTTGTTGCCGACATTGTTTTGAACGATAACGACGGGACGGTAGCCCTCCTGTTCCGAGCCGATCCCTTGTCCCAAATCGGCGTAATACATATCGCCTCGTAAATATGTGTGATTCATAGTGTTGTGACCTCCTTTGAAATTCAGGCGGTTAGCCGCCTATGTAGAGGTCAAAGGCAGAACAGAATTAAGGTCGGGAAGATACAAACAATTCTCCGTTTCAGTAGACCCGTCCTGCCGCTTGACCTTGTATAAAGAAACAATCCAATTTGTCCTCGACACCCCGGATTGCTGCGGGAAGTCATCAAACGGCTGGCGGCTTGTCAGCTCCACGGGAATCTCACCCCCGGCAGGTTCTCTGCCGGCTGCTCTCATTGCCTGCGACGGCTCACGCACGAAAAGCGCTTCAACGCTCGGACTGTGACTGAACAGGAGTATCATTGTCCCTATTGCCTGTCGTCGCCATATCGGGAGCCGCCCGATACTCATGCCGACTGTTAATCGCTCCTTGCAGGAAACGAAAGCCAAAGACCATAAAAACATAAAGGTGAAATCTCATTGCTTTTTTCCCGCAGATCGTGGCGCAGCCGCTAATGTGGCTTATGCTCATCACAATAGCAATAGGAATGTGTTTGATGAATGGGTATTTAGTTGTCAAGGAACTGTGGAGGTCAATAACCCCCTCGCTGTATTTGCCGTTCAGCGAGGGGGCTGCACACCTTTATTCCAAAAGTTTTTTCAATTTTTCAAGAATACGCATTTTCTTTTTATGTACGGCATTGTGATAGATACCAAGCTGTGCTGCATATTCCCGTTCAGTTTTCCCGTCAAAGAATAGGGCGCGTATCAACTCCTGTTCTTTTTCAGAGAGTTTTGAAATTGCCAAATATAGCTTGTCTACCATTATCTGACCGATTACTGCATCTTCAACGCTTTCTTGTCCATCCGAAAATTGTTGTGCATTATCGTCAATAAGCCTGTCCAGTGAATCTTCCCGGCTGGGAATAATTTGTTTTACCTGCCCATTCTCATCGAGAATAAAACGCTCTGTTTTCAAGTCGTTTTCAAAGTAACGCATTTTACGATCACCTTTCATATAGGCAGAATAAATCTCGTCTGTTACCTCAATAGGCCGACCGCCTATCCATATTTGCTTTTTATCAGCGCTCACGCTGTTTACCTCCGATCAATCTGAATTTTTTGAGATTCAGATTGATCCGGAGGGTCACGGCAGCCGACGGCGCAAATCGCTGGAATATCACTAAACGCAAAAACGCACCTGCATAGCGACAAATTTCGCTGTGCAAGTGCGTTTAGTTCATCGTATTTATGGCATATAGGTTCAGGATGCAGCCTGCAATATCCCTGTCGGAAATGGCGACTGTTTTTTAATTTGCCGCTGCCTAAGTACCTATATGGTTCATATCTTCATATTCGCTGCTCATTACAAGCAGCGTAACGCCGAAAGAAGTCCAGCGCATAAAAAATCCCTCCAATCCAAAAACTCGGATTTGAAGGGTTCTTTGCATAACGAAACCGCCCTGACAAACCTCGTTTTTTTTATTGGCAGGGCTTAAACCTGTTATTTAGTTCAGTTATTTACGAACTGACAGTCCACCAATAATTGAATTGACATGTCATTATAAACATGGCTCAAATCAGTATAATTATATATGGAGGTGAACTGAAAGTGCATAACAAACCTGAAACGCTTGGCTATATCATTAAGGCAGCTCGTGAACACGCCGGAATCACCATAGAAGCGTTGGCCGAAAAAGCGAATATTACCGAGCGATACCTATATCGAATCGAAAACGAGGGCAAGAAGCCGAGCTTCGATGTCCTACATAAGCTCGTCCGGGAGTTGAACATTTCTGCGGATTCGATTTTCTACCCTGAGAGGCCGTCCAAAGATTCCGAGGTAGAAAATCTCCTCCGTATGCTTTCAGCTTGCGATGAACGGTCGTTGGAAGTCGTCAAGGCAACTGCGAAAGCCTTAATTGATACTGCACCCGAAAAGTAGCCGCAAGGCTGCTTTTTCCTCTATATAGAGAACAGAGCCGATGAACTGTGAGTATCTCACAAATTCATCGGCTCTGCGTCTTAGCGTCCGGCTCTTTGATGACTGTTATTTGTAAATTCTTAGCTTCTATTAAACATTCCTGCTTGCATTTCGGGCAGTAAAGTGGAAAGTTTTTCAATTCTGTATCTGCCCGTATTTGCAGTCTTGTTTTGTTTCCGCAGACAGGGCAAAGCAACCATTCTGTTTTCATAGTTAAAGTCTCTTTTCTTTGCTAAAGTAATTACTCATTCTCCTGTTTCTTTTACACTTTACGCAAGTACCGTTTTAGCAAAAAGTAAATCCATATAGCCGATAAGGCAAATGCGGGAAGCATATAGATCAGCATATTTTCAAACATTGCTTTTCCGATCCAATAAGCGGGTAATGGAGATAATACATATTGAATATCTGATTTCATGAAAAACGGTATAGCTGTGCCGAAAAGCATAAGTGTGGACAGCTTTGATACTGCCATGCCCTCCAGTTTATTTGATGAAAGTGTTAAAATCAGTAACGAAATGATAATACCTTGTAATGTTCCTCCCGCCGCAAGTAATACAATGTCAATCGGGGAAAGAGAAGTCAGCTTGAAAACAGGCAGCAAAACGACGGTTATAAGAAAGGCGGCAACAGACGGAATACAAAATCGTGCAACTAAATAACCGTTTCTTCCTAAAGGCGTAACGAATAGATACGCCGCTGTTTTTTCATCTACTTCTTCCAAAGAAATCATTGCAGAAACGAAGCAAAACATAGCGGGTGACAGCATAGCAAACAATATGTCAATCAACTTGTAATAATGAGAAATGATTGCCGGTATATTAAAACAGTCTATTAAAACAGCTTCTAAAAAAGGTATGGCAAACCGAAAGAAAATACCCGCAAGAATTGGCGCAAGACAGGCAGCAAATAACATCATGTCTCGCCGCATGGCTGCCACCATTTGAAAAAAACTCAATCGAATTGCTTTCATAGCTTCACACCTCCTATGCTATCCCACATTTTCAAGACGCAAAATCTTGAAAAAACAGAGAGAATCGCTATCAATGCTATTACATTAAAAGCCCCTATTGCGGATGGGGCATAGCCTGAAATCATTTCCATACAAGCGTTGATAGGATAATATCGAAGCCATGCAGGAGTTATCTTAAATAAATGTAAAACTGCGGGAACAAAGCAAACGATCTCTATTGGAACCGTCCATAAAATAAACTGATTGAGGCTTACTATTTTGGTTGCGGCAATTATTCCCGACAATGTAAAAATCACGCTGGATACAAGCGTTCCGATCAGCACAATGTATAAATTATTTACACCTGCGGCTAACGCCAATATAGTGGCGACAACAAGTGAAATAGCAGACAACGAACTGATTTTCGCAATAATGTATTCCATTGGACGAACAGGCGAAACCGCAAAAGCACATGGCGTTTGCTGATTTTTTTCTAAAAGGACAATCGCACCCATGAAGAACAAGCCCATTGAAGCCGGATCAGAGAAAATCAAAATGGCTGAGGTTTTTTCTTTCCAGCCCTCCGGAACGGCAAAAAGAACAGTAATATAGATTACCGTTAAAACAGCATACAAAAAGTAAAAACCATATTTTGCCTGAAAGCGCATATCCAATAAAAACAAACTTTTTAATCTCATAACAGCGTCCTCCCTGTAATATCCATAAAGATGTCATTTAAGGTTGGCTCGCTGCTATGAATGGATTGCAGACGATTTCCGGCAATCAAATCTTTCAATCGTTTATCAGAAGATAAGTGTTCCAAAGAACAGTTTGCGCTATGCTCTCCGTTCTCAAACCATGTATAAGTTACGGTTGCCGCACCTTTTGACATAATTAGATTGTGCGGGCTGTCAAGAGCGCATATTTTACCACCCACAATAAATGCCACTCTGTCACAAAGTTCGGTTGCGTCCTGCATATTATGCGTTGTCAAAAGAATCGTTTTCCCTTTTGCCTTTTCTTCTAAAATCATATCTTTCATCATACGACTGTTTGCAGGATCAAGTCCGCTGGTCGGCTCGTCAAGGCAGAGCAAAAGAGGGTCATGCAGCAATGCTTTTATAAAGTTTAAGCGGGATTTCATGCCCTTTGAATAATCGGCTACACGCTTATCTGCGTCATGCTCCAATCCAACCATATTCAAAAGTATTTCAATGGGACGGGGCTTTTTTTCATATAGAGATGAAAAAAATTGCAGGTTTTCTTTCGCTGTTAATTTTTCATACATAGTTGAAAACTCAAAATCAACCCCTATGTCCTCATAAAAATGCTTTGTACGCTCCTTGCATTCAATGCCGTTTACCATAGCCGAACCTTGATATGTACGGAGCATTCCAATCAAGATTTTCTGCAATGTGCTTTTGCCTGCTCCAGAGGGGCCTAAAAAGCCAAAGATTTCTCCCTTTGAAACAGAAAAATTCATATTGGAAATAAAGGGCTGCTTTGTGTAACTGAATGAAAGATTGCTAACTTGTATCATATGTTCCTCCTTACACTATATGACCGGTTATAATTAAATAGTCAAATAAAGCTTTGTTTTAAGTCCGGCAATGAGCCGGACTTTTTAGATTATCTGCGTTACAACTCCATAAATCAAAGTACGCAATGCATCATCATACTGTTCTTCACCAATCTCTGATTTATGCAGTGTTGCAAAATAGATTGCGTGGAATGCGGCACTAATAACCTTTGTATCGACTTCTTTTTTCACAGGGAACAGAGCAAGCATTTTTTCAATCGTATCTGTATCATCCTGATAATGCTCCTCTACTATTTCCCGTGGCAGCTTACGCACAAGTAATTCCACTTCGCCTGTGTCAAGCAGTTTCAAAATCGGCATTTTCTCCGTCATTTTATAGAAGTCAAAAATCATATCTGTTAGCTTTTCAGCAGAAAATCCTGTAATGGCAATATTGGAAATCGACCGATATAACTCTTGATTGACAATCTCTTGCTGTTCTTGTATGACCTCAAATAAAAGCAATTCTTTTGATTTATAAAAGAGATAGAAAGTCCCTTTGGGAATGTTTACCCGTTTGACAATTTCATCAACTGTCGTGCGGCGAACACCATATACAGCAAGGCATTTTGCTGCTTCTTCTTTCAATCGTTTCTTAATATATTCCCGTTCTTGCTCTGAATAACTTTTTGGCACTTCAATTCCTCCGATTTGACTGTAAATGCTCGTATAGTCATTATAAATGATTTGTTCTGAATTGTCAATAGAGTTTGCAAAGCCTTCGCTCAATTTTCATTCTAACAAAAAGCAACATATGTCTACGATAGCGATAGCACAATAGATATGTAAGGAAAAGAGGAAACAGAGGGATAGTCTTTGTTTCCTCTTTTTAGGCTAATACTGTGGCACACCGTACCCCAATATCTCATAATACCCTACGGCATAGCGGTTCTCTCGGCAACTATCGCCGGAATTGCCCTCAACGGTGTAAACAGTTCCGTTCTCGACTTTCTCCACAATCCCCACATGGTCGGATTCACCGTCCTGCGGGCCTGACGAACCTTTGTTGTCCCAATCGAAAAAGATAATATCACCGGGGCGGGGTTCGTAGCTGTTGTCCTGCCATAGTCCGCGATCCCTGAACCATTCAACACCCCAAACACAACCCGCAAATTTCGGGATAACGCCTGCGTCAATATAGCCGCACTGGTCGGCACACCACGACACAAAACAGGCGCACCATTCCACACGAGAGTTAAAGCCGTACCACGACCAATAGGGCTGGCCGCCCACATTGCCGATCTGCGATAGTGCAACTGTCACAATCTCACCGTCGCCTGTGCCGATACCGTAAAGAACGGCGCTCCACATACTGCGGTTTTCATCGGCAAGAAGCTCGGCAAGCTGTTTTCGTTGGTCGGCGCTGAAATGGTACTGATCCGCCATTTCCCCGGCGGTCTTATGGCTGACCGTGATATACATATAAGTCCGCGTTACGGTAGTCTTGGTTTCCAAATGTTCCCGTGTCCGTCGTCGGTTTCGGTAATCACTTCCTCGGTCTTGGTTTCGGTGCGGGAGGATATTTGATTCATCTGCCAGAAAATATCTTTTAGAATCGCCTTTTTGGAATCGTCCATTGTGGCGACCTCCTGCGCATTGTCGGGGTCGGTGGTCGTCTTGACCGCATAGACGGCAAGCACCTCCGGCCAGACGGCGCGGGAGCCGGACATTTCAAGCACATCATAGGAGATATTCGCCTTTGTGGTATCAAGCTGTGTTTGGTAATCGGTATTGATTTCCTGAACGACCGCCTGCATGGTCTGTCCCGAACCGCTGTCCTCGTTTGAGAAGAAAATACCGAAGCATGAGCCGACAATCAGAGCGATCAGACATATAACAATAATCACCACGACCGCAACCCAGCCCCCGGCAGCGATAGCGGCAATCAGAGCCTTTGTTGCGGCTATAATCGCCTTAACTGCGGCAATAGTCGCTTTGACTGCTGCCTTAACGCCTGTCGCAACCGCTTTTGCAGTAGCTTTCGCCGCTTGCGCCGCAGCTTTGGCGGCTTTTACCGTAGCCTGCGCTGTTTTTTGAGCCGTTTTTGCCGCCTGTTGTGTTGTCTTGATAGTCGTTTTTGAAGTATGCTCGGCGGTTTTAACGGTTTTCTTCGTGGTCTTGACCGTACCATTTGCGGTCTTGACGGTTGCCTTGCCCGTAGATTTCGCCGTTTGCTTAATGGTCTTACCGCTATGTTCCATTGTTTTAATGGATTTTTTCGCGGGGTCGGCTGAACGGCGAAACCGCTGCATAGACCTTTGAGCCTGCTTTTTCGGTAAGTCCGCTTTCTTTTGCTGAAAGTGATCTTTTACCTTAGAGATATTTTCTTTGGTTTCCTTAACGCCCTTGCGTCCGAATTTGTCAAGCCGGTGGGCGGTTTCACGGACAGCCGTTTCCGTCCCGCCCGAAACACGGTCGGCGGCGTATTCGTCGGGTGAACCCTCCGCAGAATATACCCCGTGTTCGGCTTTGTCTTTGGTGCGGATATAGGCTGATTTCATACGCTCGGCGGCCACCGCCGATTTATCAATCGCCTTAACCGTCCCTTTGGCAATTTCCCTTGTCTTTATCTCCGGCATAGCGTCACCTCCGATCCGAGCCGTGAAAGCTCCTGCCGCAGAGCCGTATAAAATGCCCTGCTGCGGATATTGCCGCCGTTTTTCTGCCATTCGTCCTCAAAATCAAAGCGGGCGGCAAGCTGACGGACGGAATAGTTTTTGAGAAATGTCCTCCAAGTGGAATTGTCCCACGCTTCAAGCTGCCGCCACAAATCGGGGAAATGATGATACAGCTTCCGCAGTTCCTCCAAACTTTGCAGGGGGCAGCACCAGCAGGAAACACGGCTGAAAATCTCATACAAGCCGCCCCAATCAAAACCCCGCTTGTAGCAATAGGAAAGACAGTCTTGCTCCGTCATTCCCCATTCTACAAGCGGGTAATTTTTGTCCTTGATTCGCTTTGTTTCGTCGGCGGCAATCCCCACATACTCAACGAGCGTGTAATCCTGCCTTAACTCTTTCAGATAGGCGTTTATGATACGGGTTTTGAGAATCCCCGTACACCAGCGGCCGCGCGGACCGGGCCAGCTCATACCTTTGTACTGTGATAAGGCATGATTTTTCCTTTTCGGGGTGTAGTCAAAAAAGTAGTATTCAAAATCGTGCGCCGCTTTCAGCCGGATAATGGGTCTTTTGATATACGCCTCCAAGCGGTCAAGGTGTTCGTACATCTGCGGAAATTCAAGCCCTGTGTCGCAGAACAGAATTAGATCAACAGGCCGCCTTTCTTCCAAGAGCCGCAGGAGCATAGCCGTCGAATCCTTACCGCCCGAAAGAGAGAGGACAAATTTTTCAGGCTTCATTTTCGCCCACCTCCGCAGAGGGCGAAACGATCTTTTTTGCCACAACGACCATGCGACCGTTTTGTCTACTGTATTCGCAGGTGGAAAGGGTTATCAGCTTGTCGCCGTATTCTGCGGTCACGCCCGTATCATAGAAAGCAAGTTCCTTGCATTTGGAGATATAGGCGTCGAAATCTTCCGCAGAATCCGCACGGATGAAATGATAATACTTAAATCCCTGTTCGGAATAAGCAGCGGTCTTGAATACCGCCACAATTTCATACTCGCCAAAATCCGAAAGCGTATCAAATCGGATTGTTTTGTGCTGCCTGTAAAAATCCTCGTCGGCATACTTGCAGAGGTCAGCAAACATACTGCCGTTATTCATATGGTGGCCGTAGATTACGCAGTTATCGGAAAGTGCAAGGTCGCAGTTTTCCTGCACATAGGGTACGCCGTAGTCGCTGTACTGCTTTTCAAAGCTGCGTTTCAGGTAGTAGTTCGGGTTGTCAATCGTCTGCATAACGGGGTAGCCGATATTCGTTCCGTTAATGGAAATCCAGCCCACAAAATCGCTGTTCTGCTCATACACCGCCGCATACTTTTCAAAAGCGGTCTGTTCGGGCGGCAGTGTTTCGGATTCCTGCGGCTCATCGGCGGGCTGCGCTTCCTCCTGCACAAGCGCGGCGATTTTGTCAAACGCTTCAGCGCTCTGCTTTTCGTCCGCATACTGCCGATAGAGCATAACGCCGGAGAAAAGGAAAAGGGCGGCACATACGGCCGTCCCGATCATCAGATATTTGCTTTTCATAAAATATAGTCCTCCTGTTTTGAATTTAAGAAGCGTCCCTGCCGCCAAACACGCCCTCGCCGGGTTTCGTTGTCATAAGCTGATACAGCTTTGTATCTCTCGGAAAACGGTTGATAAAGGGAACGAGCGCCGAGCCGTATTTGATAAGCCCGCACCCGGCGTCCGCATTGGTAACATAGCTCATCTGCTCGTCAGAGATATTCAAGAGCTTCGAGAGCTTAGCGCGGTCGGAGAACGCCTGATTGAGCATTACCACAAATTCAGAGTTGGAGAGCATGGTGCTGGCCTGCACGGAATCGAGCAGATATTCCACATTCTGCGTAATGGCGGTCGGATAACCGTTTCTCTTTCTGAACTGTCGCCAAGCGGAATTGAAGAAAATGCCGCTCTGCTCATTCTCAAACACAACATGGAACTCGTCAATAAAGATATGGGTTCGCTTGCCCTTTTTCCAGTTGAGCGTAACACGGTTCAGAATGGTATCGGTGATAACCAAAAGTCCCGTAGGCTTTAACTGTGCGCCCAAACCGTGAATATCAAAGACGACGATCCGTTTATCAAGGTCAACGGTACTTTCATGGCCGAAAATATCAAGCGATCCCGTGGTGAACAGCTCCAAAGATAGAGCGATTTCCCTTGCCTTTTCTTCGGGCTGTTCCAACAGCTTGTTTCGCAGGTCGCAGAGAGTGGCAGGTCTGCCCGTCGCCTCGGCCTCCTGATACACAAGGGCGGTACAGCGGTCGATAATGGATTTCTGCTGCGGGCCGACCCCGGTTCTGTCGATCTGCTCCACAAGGGACATAATAAACTGCGATTTTTCCACAATGGAATTGTTCTCACCGTAGCCGTCCACCATATACATTGCGTTTAGTCTGTCTTTACCACCTGCCGCCATATGAATAACGGTGGCTGTTTCTTCACCCAAAGCCGCCGCCAAAGCGCCGAACTCGTTTTCCGGGTCGCAGATCAGCACATCGTCCTCGGTATTGAGAATCAAAAAGGCAATCAATTCTTTTGCGGAGAAAGATTTACCCGAACCGGGCACGCCCAGCAGAAACGCCGATTGATTCAAAAGGTTTGCCTT